>JAUVLE010000147.1 GCA_030595905.1 Candidatus Cloacimonadota bacterium
GCCAGCAGCGGATCGGTAGAAGTGGTCTCCGTATCGATGGCAATGATATCTTTGTTTTTTAGATATTGCAGCATTTTTTGGAAATCTTCTTCGTTATCGACAAGAACTGTTTCAAATTGCAGAGATTTTGTTTCTTCCGTAAAATCGAATTCTGTTTTAAATTCTTCTTTTAAAGCTGGTTGTTCGATCGTTGAAATTTTAGAGAACGCTGAATCTTCTCTTGTCACTATCTTCTTAACTATCGAGTTCAGTTCATATTCTTTAAGGAAATCAATGGCATTTATTAATTTGCTTTTATCGAACAGGAACGTTCTGTCATCTGCAATATCCAGGGGTACATCCAGCACAATAGCAGCCAGTTTTCTGGAAAGAAAAACAGCTTCTTTCGATTCGACCAGTTTATCATGTATTCCCTTCGCAGAAATGTCTTCCAGGTTTTCGTAAATATTCTCCAGCGTACCGAATTCCTGCAGAAGTTTTGCTGCTCCTTTTGGTCCGATACCGCGAACTCCGGGAATATTGTCTGCACTGTCACCACAGATTGCCAGGTAATCTACGAACTGCTCCGGCTTGAGTCCGTATTTCTCGATCACGCCATCGTAATCTGTCACCTTTTCTTTGGAAGGATCGTAAAGCGTAACCTGCTCATCTACGATCTGGGCGAAATCCTTATCACCGGTAACGATGATAACATCATAATCTTTTTTATAGCGCTCTGCCAGTGTTGCCAGCACATCATCTGCTTCATATCCGGCTTTTGAAATTTCCGGAATGCCGATAAGTTCAAAGAATTCTTTTATTGGTTCCACCTGGGCATGCAGTTCGTCCGGTGCAGGCGGACGGTTCGCTTTGTATGTATCTGTTATTTTGTGCCGGAAGGTTTTCTCCCGACGGTCGAACGAGATTGCAACATGCTGCAAATTGTATCTTTCCGCCATGCGCAAAAAAACATTAATGGTACCGTAGATGGCACTGGTGTTAAATCCTTTGCTGTTATACAAAGGATTGCGGATAAAGGCAAAGAACGAACGGTAGATAAGCGCTGTGCCGTCGATGAGAAAGAGTTTGTTTTTCATATATAAAATCTCCCGATTTTTATAGACTCGTAAGATAAACGACGAGTCGAAACTAAGAATGTTTTTCAAACAAAAAAGACGACTTAATAGTCGTCTCTTTTATGTTAAATTGATATTAATTGAACATTCTTAAAAATGTTTTCAAATCTTCTAATTTTTCGTGGTCAAAATTCCATATATTTTTTTTCATTGAAGCTTCGAAATTACATTTTCTTCCTGCCTGTTTTTGCTCATTTTTATTACAACAATCAAATCTCTGGTAAACATTCAGCCAAAATTTATCAAAATCTTTTTCTTTTATTTCTTTATCATTTTCTTTCAAACATTTTTTCCAATTTTCCAAACAATCGGCAAATGTGGAGTCATCTTTTTTAATGAATTTCAGAACGGTTTCCAGTTCTCCTAATCCATTAACATTGATTATATAACAGGCAAACTTAACATTTTCCGATTTATCTTCAACAAACTCATTTATGTTCTTTAAATCATTTTCTAAATTGAAAACACTTTTTAGGGCTTTATTTATCAACTCTATTCTCTTTTGAATTCCTTCATTATTTGCATCTATAATAATTCCGATCTTTTCAATTCCGCTTTTTTTAATATCAGCTTTTAGTCGTTCTAATCTAAATTTGAGATTACCTATTCCCTTTAAACACTCATAATCATCAACTTTACATATCGGTGTGCTAACTTCGATTTTTTTTAAGTTGATTTTTGTTGTTAAAGCTTCAATAAAATATTTATCATTTTCACTTTCCACAATTAGAATGTTTTTACTCACCGCGGAACCTCATATCATTTTCAAGATCATATTTCAATTGTGCTTTATCTCTTTTAGTTACAAAAATTGAATTCTTCCTGACATCCATTGCAAATTCAAAATAAGCTGTATTTTTGGACTCCTTGAGATTCTTTTTATACTGAACTTTATTAAAAGCTTCGATACATTCTTTGGAATGAGTTGTAGCAAAAACCTGGCAATTTGCTTCGTTACTGGTTTTAAAAATTATTTCCCAGAGTTTTTCATATTTTGTATAGTGGATTCCGTTTTCGATTTCATCGATGAAAAGTTGTCCGTTTTGGCTTGCCCAAATTGCACAAATTATTGAAATATATCGGTTCAAACCTTCCCCCATTGAAGACAATAATACAGGTTGTTTTTTATTTTTAAGAATAAGTTTAAAAATATTTAAATTTTTACTTGGTCTGTTAATTAAAGAATCAATTCTTTTATCAAAAATAGTTAGCATATTATTAATTTCAAGCATCATACCTCTATCAACAATACTACCATAAAATGAAGATAATTCATCTTCATTTAGACGAGAGCTATGAACATAATTTATATTGTTAATAATTTGATCTTCTCTATAAATTATACGCCTATTAATAATTCTATTTAAAGGTATTTGCCCTATTTCGCCATTTATTTCATATTCTATAATTTCACCTAAATAAATTTCGTCATCTTTTTCAAATAAATTTAGTTTCTCCTTATCAAAGTCTAATACAATATTTATATTTATTTTTATATTTGAAGTGGCTAGCTTTAATTTACTTTCATCATAAGTAATAATATCAAACTCTTTATTAATATTTCTTCCATCAAAATTACCGGTCTGTCTTCTAAATAAAATCTCTCGTATTGTATTCATCAAAGTAAATTTATCTCTAGTCTTCTGTGTAATTTCTAAAGCTTCCAAAAATGCGCTTTTCCCAACATTATTTACTCCGCCTATAAGATTTACTCTTTCTAACTTTTCAACTTTAAGATAATCAAAGCATTTATAATTTTCAACAATAATATTTTTTATAAAATGTTTATTATTCATTTCATCCTCTAATTTCCTTTTTTTCAAACTTCACAAATTTGTTTTCAATAATTTAAGTCAATAACTTTTTCTTTGACACTATTTTTCTAATCGTTATTAATCTCCCAATTAGTAACGCAAAAAGAAAGTGATTAAAATGAAATCATTAATTCCTTTATTATGCATAATATTCGCAGGCTGTTTTTTTATGTCTGTATTTGAATCAAACACTTAATTCGATCCATCATGGTTTGAAATACAGGCAGAGCGATAATCTGCAACTACGCATCTTAGCGATGAGAGAACAAGCAGAGAGTTCTATTTTATTCTATTGCCTGTTTTTTTCGTTTGACAGATTCCATAAAAAATAAAGATGTTCTAAATAAATTGTATAAATAAAAATATGAGGATTTTTACATGAATTACTCACCAATATTATCGATAGCAACTGCACTCTTTGAGATCATTGTTGCTGTGTGGGCATTGCTGGGAGCAGGAAGAAAAAAGATCATTTATACAAGCAGTGCAATTCTTCTTCTGCTTGCAGCATACCAGATACTGGAAGTGGTGATCTGCACAGCACCGCAAAGCAGCATATTTTTTTCACGACTGGCATTTATAGTAATAGCATGGCTTCCTCCTGCCGGTATCCTGCTGATTGCTCTGCTTTTCCCTTCCGGAAAACGAGGAGTTTATTGGTTTACCGGTTTAACATTCACGGTTGCTTTATTAATCAGTATCTGGCTTTTGATCTATAAAGGTTTTGTAACGGGATCGGTATGTTCGATAATATTTGCCCGCTATTCCAATCCAATGCCGCAGTATATTATTTATGCTGGATTTTATCATCTCGGAATGCTTGGGATGTTGTTTCTATCGGCACATGGTGTGATGATCTGCAAAGATCATAAACAGCGCCTTCTCCTGGGACAGATGCTTATGGGATCACTAACTTTCATTGTTCCATCACTGATAACGGTGATCGCTGTTCCTTACACAAAAGGAGCTTTGCCTTCTGTCATGTGTCATTATGCTTTATTGCTGGCAATTTATATAGCCAGGTTACTGTATTTGGAACGACGCCAAACCGGAATTAGTTTCGACAATAAATCCTGAGTTAAATCGAGCATTCTGATAATTTTTGTAGTTTAACTCTTTTCTACTGGAAATCAATAAAACTTCACTTTAATAAAATTTCATATTTATACATTGACCTATTCTCAGAAAAATTTTTATTGTCAAAAAAAGCTAAAAAGATTTTTTTCACATCAGGAAAGATTATTATAAAAATAATTTTGTAATAGTTGTTATGCTGAGAAAAAAAGAAATTATCATAAAGATTGATTTCAAAAGAAATAGGTTTGTATATGAGAAGTATTCCCGGACTTGTTGTTATAATAATTGCAATTGTTGCACTTATAATAATAATCGGTTTTATAATTGGAACGATCACCCACAAAATAAAGGATGACGTAGAAAAAGATTTACCATCGGAAAGAAGTACGCAGGCAGATTCATCTCAAAGTGATCTTATGCCTGTTTACGAAGAATTTTTTGTGATACAGCTTTTTGCCACAGGCGATTATTCCAAAATTGAACATCTTAGCAAAAAATTGATAAAGAACGGATATGAAACAAAGATATCCAAAGTAAAAAGAGAAGGAAAGCTCATCTACAGGCTCAGATTAGATGGAATATATAAAGAGATTGAAGCCAATGCACTCGGAGAAAAATTAAAAAAGGAATTCCCATCTATCAAAAATTTCTGGCTCGAAGAAATCCAAACCGATTTCAGACTTCCGGAAAAAGAATCCATAGCAGACGCGGAAGAAAAAACTATTCAGGAAATTCCACGAAAAGAATATGTGCCGGAAAAGAAAAAACAATTCCAGGAATATGAGATCCAACTTTTAGCCAGCGAAACTTATTCCGAAGTTGAAAAAGTGAAGAATAACCTGGAGAAACTCGGCTATAAAACAAAAATATTAACACTTACAAAAGATAAGAAGATCGTTTATCGTCTTCGTTTACGAGGTCTTTATCAAAAGAATGAAGGGATTACTATTGCCAAAAAAATTAAAAGAGATTCTCCACAGATAGATAGTTTCTGGCTCGATGAGATCAAAGATGGAAAAAGTGTTCCGCACACAACACCGATTGCAGAAACCTCAAAGAAAAAAGAAACAATAAAAGATACCGGTAAAAAGGATTTTGAAATACAAATTCTTGCAAATAAAAATATATCCGTTATAGAGAAAAAGAAAAAAGAACTTGAAAAATTTGGATACCTAACAAATATCACTTCAATTGTAAAAAATGGTGTAACATATTACCGGCTCAGGCTGTCTTTTTCATATTCCAGATCAGAAGCAAAAAAGGTAGGGGACGACCTTAAAAGAAAAGTCAGTTTTGTTAATGATTATTGGATAGTAAAAAAAGGAACGGGAAAATCATATTCATATAAACCTACAAGAAAAAGTGAAGGATCTCTTACTGAACCCATTGTAATTTCCATGAATCCGAAATATGCTCCCAATAGAGTAGAGTACACTCTAACATGTAAGCAGGATAATGTGCACATACGCATAGGTCCAGGAACATATTATGCCATAGATCCTATCGGCAAGCTGATGAAAGGTGTTACCATCTTTGTTGTTGAAGAGAAGAAAGGATGGATAAGATTCACTATTGTTCCGGAAGATGAATCATGGTCCGGCTGGGTGAAAAAGAGTCTGGTTGAATAGAATTTAATAATTAACTCACGTTTCACACTTCAATTTTATGTATAATTTTTTTTCTTTTTCCGAAGCAGAAGTGTTTTCACCTTGAATAGAGAGAATTTAGATTAGGACATAAAAGGCACGCATTTACGTGCCTTAAAATAATTTTTCAGTTTATCCGTTCAATCCGTGAAAATCCGTGAGCAGAATATTCACTTTTCCGGTTCGATATAACAGAGGATATTACCTTTTACTACAGAATCTCCTGCATTAAAATCAATATCCTTGATCTCACCATCGCATGGTGCTGCCAGGTTGTTGAACATCTTCATTGCTTCCAGCACGACCACGGTTTCGCCTGCTTTTACCTTATCACCGACCTTCTTTTTATACTCGATTATCATGCCGGGAATAGGTGCACAAAGGTTTCCTGAATCATCTGTTTGCACAGCTTTTTTCTCTTTTTTCTTAACCGACATACTATAAGTTCGAGCATTCGGATCTGCAACTTCCACATTGAAATGATCTCCATCCACATACACATCGAAGGAACGCAGACCTGCTGGTTTTTCCTTCTTTGCACTGGCAGTAAGTTCACCGGAAAGTGCTTTTGCAATAAGTTCTTTTTCTTTTTCAACTTCTTCAATCGTTTTAGGTTTCACATCATCGGGAATTTCCTGAAGTCCATATTTCCAATTCAAAAAACGCTTACCTGTTACCGGATATAACGCACAGATCAGTTCATCATCCAGATCTTTTGCCAGACCTTTCACGTCTTTTTTCACTTTGGGAAGCTCGGGTTCCAGCATATCACCAGGACGAGTGGAAATGGGTGTTTCACCTCGTGGATAACCCTTCAGTGCTTTCTTCTGAACTTTTTTATCGATAGGAAGCGTCGTCTTGCCGTAAAGACCGAAGCAAAGGTCTTTTACCTGCTCTGTTATCTGGGAATATTCTCCCTCTTCTTTATCATAAAGTACATTATTTACAGCCTGAATTCCAACAATCTGGCTGGTAGGAGTAACCAATGGAACCTGACCTAATTGTTTTCTTACTTTTGGCAGAGCTTCAAATACATCATCGAGCCTGTCGATTGCATCCATTTGTTTAAGCTGGTTCACAAGGTTGGAAAGCATTCCTCCCGGAGTTTGATGCAGGATCACATTTGTATCGATAATAGCTAATTTTGTATCATCGAGCAGGTATTTGTATTTGGGAACGATCTTTTCCATTTCTTTATCGATCTCTGCCAGTTTGTTGATGTCCAGTCCGGTATCACGGTTCGTTCCAAGAAGGGTAATAACCAGCGGTTCTACAGCCGGATGTGAAGTCCTGTATGCATAAGGTGCCATACATGTATCGATGATGTCAACTCCGGCTTCGATAGCTTTGAGAAGGGCAAGGTCTCCCATCCCGGAAGTGAAATGAGTATGCAGGTGAATGGGAATATCGGTTTGTTCTTTTAATGCTTTTATCAAATTATATGCATCATAAGGCGAGACCAGTCCGGCCATATCTTTTATACAGATCGTGTCTGCGCCAAAATCTTCGAGTTGTTTAGCTTTTTCCAGGTAATATTCCAGGTTATAAGTTTTTCCTCCCATACGCGCTTCCGTAAGAGAGTAACAGATAGAACCCTG
>JAUVLE010000058.1 GCA_030595905.1 Candidatus Cloacimonadota bacterium
TTGCCTTAAGATGATTATTAATAATATAAACACAACTCCCGTTCCATTGCATTTCCATCATCAGCGGACGGCGTGGAAATTGCCTGCTGTAATCATTGGAAGCATATATCTCGTAAATATCGGATATTTCGATAATATTCGTTTTGTAAATATAAGCCAGATTTATATCATAGCTGGCACTGTTTGCCCGATATCCTTGCCATATATTAAGTGAATCGATTTCGTTCAATTCATTAACTACAACTTCAAAATAACTATTGCTTTCGATCTCCTGCAAAGCAATCACATCTGCATCGAGAGCCAGAATGATCTGAACCACATAATCTGCGGTGATCATATCTTTTTTGGGAAAATTTTGAATATTCCATGTAACGATCTCGAAAGTGGAATCCGTTCCGAAAAAGAGGTCAGCTAATGTAGGATCAGGTTTTGACGGCTGTAAAAAATTATCTGAGCCACAAGAAAATAGAAAGCAAAATATGAACATAAATGATAAGTATCTCATTTTAACCTGTTAATCAATTTAACTGCCGACATTAAATTTTTAACAATAAAATCCGGCTTATATTCCCAGGAATCACGATTTTTGTAAAACTCTTTTTTGCCGTCACCGGTAAGAACGAGAAAGGTGGTAAGTCCCGCTTTTTTCCCAAAAGCAATATCGGCATATCTATCACCGATCATAAATGAACTTTTTATATGGAAATTGTGTTTCTTCAATGCCTTTCTGAACATTCCCAGCCCGGGTTTACGGTCTTCATGATCTATGTTATAAGGTTCCAATTTCCCCTCGATGTGATATGGAGAAATATAGATATCGTCGATCTTTGCGCCTTCTTCTGTAAGAGAGTCCTGCATTTTCTTGTGTATTATCTCGAGGTCTTTGAATGTATAGTATTCTCGGGCAATTCCCGACTGATTGGTTACAATAAAGACCAGGTATCCCGATTTATTCAAAAGGGAAATGGCTTCTGCTGCAAAAGGATATAGTTCAAAATCATCAGGATGATTTATATATCCGTTCTTATCCGGATTTATCGTTCCATCTCTATCCAGGAAAACAGCTTTTATCGGATTATCTTTTTTCATTTTAATATTTGCCATAAATTATTACTAGCCACAGAAGCACAGAGAACACAGAATAGAGTAGAACTTCTGTAAAAAGTTGAGTAAAAAAGTGTTCTTCTTTATTCTAACCTCCTTATTGCTTTATGGCATTTGTTTTTATCCTTTATCCTTTATCCTTTATCCTTTGATCTTTGATCTTTGATCTTTGATCTTTTGCCTTTTTCCTTCTTGCCGCGCCGTCGCAATAATCTTCATGCTTTTCTCTGCAAAGGCGGATGCCTTTCTCAAAGCAGATCCGGTGAAATATTATTAATTTCACAAGTTAAAAGCTTTGAATTACTCGTACCGCAAACATCTTGTTTGCGACTTCTCAAAGACAGAGCTTTGAGTTACAATTTCTTCCTGCTTTTCTCATGTTCCCTCTCTTGCGTTTGAAGAGAGGGACAGCAGGGTGAGTTCTGCTTTCTCAAAGCAGAACTTGTCATTCGACATGGTAAAAGCTTTGAGTTACACTTAATGTTTATGGTCGGAAGTTCTGAATTTGAGTGCATCCGGAAGTTTGATATTGAATATCTGGAAACGATAGCTCCAGTAATCTCCCTGTTTTGTATATTTAAAGAAAACTTTCCAGCAATGCAGGTCTCGAGTTATTGTGAAATTGTGAGAAACCAATTCATTTTCCTTCAGATTGATATAATTAGCATACGAGATCGTCCAGTTTTTTGTGAGCTTGGCAGAAATTGAACTCCTGAAGCTACTTGAATAATCATTATTTTCATACGAAGTTTTATTTGTTTCATACGTATGCGAAAATCCGAATGACCAGTTTTTTTTTTCTCCGGTAAGCTCATCCAATTCTTCCAGCGTAGTTATTATTCTTTCCTCTTCCACCGAAAGAGTATCACCACCAAAAAAATCACTCGTGATAAATTCGTTTCTTTGAACAGGAAAATAATCGATATAGCCGGCATCTCCGGAAAGAGACAGTTTTGAAGTCATCTTTGCAGTCCAGTTCGAAACTGCCCAATCCCAATCTTTATAATTCCAATTTGTAAATTCCAGATCATAAGTATCCTGCGTAATACTTCCCGAAGGTTTGGCCGAAAGATCAAGAAAAGCAAGTTTAAAATTGTTTGGATTCAAATTTATCCTGTGGCTTATATTAGAGAATCCTCTTCCCTCTTCTTCAAAATCATAGCTGATACCGGAACTTATCTTAAAGAAATCGTTTATCTTTCGTTCATTTGTTTTTTCCGTTCCAGATAATTTCAACTGCCATTTATTTCCAAGTGATACACTTATTTTTCTCTGTTTATCAGAAGAATTAAGGCTGATCCCGCCAAAATTGTAAAATTTGTCATTTTCCGTAAAATCCGGTTTATAGGTAAAACTGACGGACGGGCTGATAATATGCCGTATGGCACACACATATAAATCAGGAATATCGCGAACACCATAAAGATTAAATGAAAGTCCAAAGCTTGCATTATAATCTAAACCACGAACCAGTTTATTATTATTCCTATCCCTGTCGAACCAGGCTTCGTTACAAGATACAGAAGGAGAAAGATTCAGCCATCCTTTAAATTTATAGGAATATTTTAAGCTGCCATAATGTTTTATCCCCGCATTATGTTGGTTGACATATTCGCCTGTACTGTCTTTTTCCGTTTGATAGATCACATCATTAAAATCAGCATCAGGATCGTTAATATCTCCCACGTGAATTGCCTTGAAACTGTATGAAAAAGAAAATTCTTTCCACCAGGCATCTTCGGCAATATCCGAATCTTCCGAAACAAATAATTCATATACAGGCTTGGAAGGTAATGAAAAGGAAGCTGAAGGAAGTGTGATATCCTTAGTTTCATTTTTGAAATCATCCACATATCTGGAAGAAAGATACAACATACTTCCCAGAAATGGTTTTTTGTATGATAGCGAAGAAGTTATCTTCTCTGCCAGTCTTTCATCGATATCTTCGCTTCCTTCCCAGATTTTTGTACTGCTGATAAAGTTCAGATCGGCATCGAAAGTTGTTTTATTCCCATAATCGTGATGGTGCCGGGCGTGAATATTCCATTCGTTACTCGATGTATTTGGATCTACAACATTTTTTTGATAAACCGCATCAAATTTCCCATTAAAAATATATCGCTTGATATAGTATGATCTCAATGCGAATTCCCAGCCGGTTTTTTCGTAATAATCCATAGATAGCATTATATCTGCATGATTTTTATAAGCAATGTAATATGCGATATTCTCAACATATTTTCCATCTTCTTTATTCACTCCGGGAGAAGGAACCAGAATACCCGACTGCCTGCCGCGTTTGATAGTAAATGTACCCATCGGCATGGCAAATACCGGAAAATGATTCACATAGAATACAATAGGTTTTGCCATTATCTTGTCATCCTTGTATAGTCGGAATTTTTTCATCCTGATATAAAAATGCGGATGAAGTGCGTCACAGGTTGTAAAGATACCATCATCGATATCATAAATTTCCTTTTCTATTTTCCGGATCTCTTCCCCATAATAATAGCCTTTATCGAATTTGCTTGCTCCTTTGGTTACAAGTCCCCACCTGGTTTCGATATCATAATATATTTCATCTCCCAGCATATTTTGAGAACCATCCTTCATGTAAGAACGACCCTTGGTGAAAGCCTGCTTATTATCGATATCGATGGTGATCGTATCTGCATTAATAATCGATGAATGATATGTGAGAGATGCATTACCGGAAAGTTTTATTACTCCGTCTTTCAATGAATAGAAAACACTGTCGGCAGAATAGAATATAGAATCTATCTCGGTTGAATCCACCTTTGTAAAATCTGTTTCCAGGGAATCTACGGCAGTACTATCGAAAGCGGACGGAATAGTTGCATCTGTTTCATTCTGCGTCCAGCCAAGAACAACCCACATCAAAATGACTGCGCTAAGCAGAGCTGCCGTTTTTTCCTTCAATCCAGAAATTTTCATGATTCGCATTTTTTAGTAAATGTTATTTGTGTCAAGAAAAGGTCTGAACCCTGAAGATGTTGAATTATAGAAAAAGTAAAATGTGTGAATCATTAGAAATAAAAAAATGGAATAATACCTGGAAATGTTTTTTTCGATTGACAATATTCAAATATTTTTTAATCAAGATACCTGAATAAAAAAGGAGGATTTATGAAATTAAGAAAATTATCGTTATTTATTGTTCCCTTGTTACTCGTCTTTTTGGTTACCGGATGTTCTGATGATGAAAAAACTACAGATGAGTTTGAAGGTCCCGAATGGACTGTTGATCCGGTAGAAGTTCCCGAAAATATGGCACAATCTGATGATCCTTTTGCCCAAATGGCTGTAGGTTATGTGGATCTGGCAAATGGTTTCAGTGCTTATGGAGGTTTTTTTGCTCCGCCAGCCAGAGCTCTATGCTCTGTGAATAGAGATGGAGAATGGGAATATACATGGTCAGATGGCTCCTTAACTGTTACACTTATAATCACAGAAACATCGGATTATTATTACTGGAAAATTTATTTCGACGGAACTGACGGCACTACTACATTCGACAATTTCTTATTCATCGAAGCAGAACAGACTATTGACGGAAGCAGCGGAAGCCTATATATCTATGATCCGGGACAAACCGGATATGCCTTTATGTGGAGTTGGGAAATCGATGCTGATGGTGCTTATCACTTCACTTGTGAATTTTTTGAAGATTTTAAAATAGAAGTCGTGATCAATGCTGATGGTTCGGGTTCTGTGGAGTTCTATGACTACGGCACTGCCGGCTATTGGAGAAACTTCAGGATCGAATGGACTGCTGAAGGATCCGGCGAATGGTGGGAATACGATGAAGCAGGTAATGAAATCGCACACGGTACCTGGACATAATTTGTACACAGTAACAAATAAAAGGCTCGATGCAAATCGAGCCTTTTTTTTTATTCTACAGTTGCAAACCTTTTTATTTGACAGAAACTTAACAAAAAAAAATCTGTACGAAAATTTTAATGAAAAAGGAGTTAATTCATGCCTTTTATTTCCAATACAGATAAAGAACGAAAAGAGATGCTGAAAGAAATCGGCGTGGAAAAATTTGAAGACTTGCTGTCAAATATTCCAAAAAAATTCCTTCTGAAAGAAGACTGCTGTTTAGATGAGCCGTATTCCGAACTGGAAATTACCCGCAAAATATCTGAACTGGCAGCAAAGAATATTTCTACTGGCTGCGCAAACTCATTTCTGGGCGGCGGAATTTATGATCATTTTATCCCGGCAGCAGTCGATCACATTATTTTAAGACCGGAATTTCATTCTGCATACACTCCTTACCAGGCAGAAGTAAGCCAGGGAACTTTGCAGTACATCTACGAATACCAGACGATGATCTGTGAACTTACCGGAATGGAGATTTCCAATGCAGGAATGTATGACGGAGCTTCTGCTGCGGCTGAAGCAATCCTGATGGCAGTTCGGAAAACCAAAAATTTTAAAGCTATTATCGCTGGAACGATTAATCCAAATTACCTGGAAGTAATAAAATCTTATACGGAAGGCGTGGGAATCGAACTTATTACAATTCCAGCTAAAAACGGACTGGTTGATCTCGATGCATTGAAAGAAGCAATCGATGACAACACCGGTTGTGTACTGTTGCAAACTCCAAACTTTTTCGGAAATATCGAAGATGCTTTTGCCATCGAAGAAATAGTTCATTCCTCCAAGAAAGCCCTTTTCATAACCTGCGTTGATCCTATATCTCTTGCCGTTATGAACTCTCCTGCAGAATACAATGCAGATATTGTGGTGGGCGAAGGACAGGCACTGGGTAACGCTCAGAACTTTGGTGGTCCTCTTTTCGGTTTTCTGGCTTCGAGCATTAAACTCGGAAGAAGTATGCCCGGCAGGATCGTGGGAGCAAGTCTGGATGCTGATGGAAAAAGAGCATATTGTTTAACTTTGCAGGCTCGAGAGCAACACATCCGAAGGGCGAAAGCAACTTCCAATATATGCTCAAACGAAGCTTTATGCAATCTGGCAGCAACGGTTTATATGACCTTAATGGGAAAAGAAGGATTGAAAGAAGTTGCTGTACAGAGCACAACTAAAGCACATTATCTGGCTGATGAAATAAACAAACTCGATGGCTTTTCTCTAACTTTTAATACTGCTTTCTTTAAGGAATTTGCAATTAAAACTCCTGTTCCGGCAGAAGAGATAATTTCCAGATTGAAAGAAAAAAATATTTTCCCAGGAATCGATCTGAAACAATTCGGATATGATAATATGCTGCTGGTTGCAGTTACGGAGAAAAAGAGGAAATGCGACTTGGATGAGTTGGTGAATTCATTAAAAAAATTCTCTCGCTAAGACGCAAAGGACGCAAAGGTTTAAATATATGATTAAAAGAAAATTTCTTAATCCAACGATAATATTAGAAACGCTATAATGAACTTACTTAATGTTTTTAACTACTTAGAAAATTATGAAAAAGTATTTCTTTGCGAGAAACATTAAGAGGAATAACTAATGACAGAAAACGAAATATCAAAAATTATTGTTGATTGTGCTTTCAGGATTCACAAAAGGTTTGGTCCTGGTCTTCTTGAATCTGTTTATGAAAAATTAATGATATATGAGTTATCAAAGGTTGGACTGAATATTCGAAATCAAGTGGGTGTACCGATAAAATACGATGATAAGATTATTGATTTGGGTTTTAGAGTTGATATTATTGTCGAGAATAAAGTAATAATTGAATTAAAGTCAGTCAAAGATATTTTACCTGTTCATAAGAAACAACTACTAACTTATTTGAAATTAAGTGAATTAAAACTTGGTTTATTAATCAATTTCAATGTAAATCTAATCAAAGATGGAATAACAAGGATCGTAAACAAATTATGAAAAAAAATTCTCTCGCTAAGACGCAAAGGACGCAGAGGTTTAAATATATGATTAAAAGAAAATTTCTTAATCCAACGATAATATTAGAAACGCTATAATGAATTTACTTAATGTTTTTAACTACTTAGTAAAATTATGAAAAAGTATTTCTTTGCGAGCTTTGTGTCTTTACGTGAAATATATACGAGGAGAAATAATGGCTAAAACAATATTTGAAAAACATTCAGAAGGTAGAAAGGGATACACACTTCCCGCCAATGATGTGAAGGTTACACTGAATAATTGTATTCCAAAAAAGTATTGTAGAAAAGAAGAAGTTAAACTTCCTGAAGTGAGCGAATTGGACATGATGCATCATTTCCTTGAACTCAGCCAGATGAACCACTGCATCGAAAAGGGTTTTTATCCGCTTGGTTCCTGCACCATGAAATATAATCCCAAAATAAATGAAACTCTGGTTCGTAACGATGGTTTCAATAATCTGCATCCATTCCAGGATGAAGACACTGTTCAAGGTGCTTTGGAAATTTTATATGAACTTCAGAAAGATCTGGCAGAAATATCCGGGTTTTCAAACGTAACATTGCAGCCTGTAGCCGGTGCTCACGGTGAATTTACAGGTTTAAAAATTATGAAAGCGTATCATGAACATAAGGGAAATTCCCACAAAAAGAAGATAATACTTCCTGATTCAGCTCACGGTACAAATCCAGCCAGTGTAACTTTGGTGGGATACGAAATGGTAGAGATCAAATCCAATGAAAAAGGATTGGTCGATATTGAAGATCTGAAAGCCCACGTAACCGATGAGACAGCAGGTTTTATGCTTACAAACCCAAACACCCTTGGACTATTTGAATCTCAGGTTGAGAAAATTGCAGAGATAATTCACAGTGTGGACGGCTTGATGTATATGGACGGAGCTAATTTCAACGCTATTATGGGACTCGTGAAACCAGGTGAGAATGGGTTTGACATCATGCACTTCAATCTCCATAAAACTTTCGCTACCCCACATGGCGGCGGCGGTCCGGGTGCAGGTCCAATCGGTGTTCGTGAAGATCTAATTAAATACTTACCTGCTCCCTTAATTGCAAAGAAAGATGATAAATATTTCCTCGATTATACACATGAAAAAACATCATCCGGAAAAGTTCATTCCTTCTTCGGAAATTTCGCAGTGAATGTTAAAGCATACATTTACCTTAAAATGCTGGGTCCGAAAGGTTTGAGAAGAGTTGGAGAAAATGCGGTTATCAATGCAAATTATATCCAGAAGAAATTAGAGAAATATTACGATATCCCTTTCAAGGATTCATTCTGTATGCACGAGTTTGTAGCCAGCGGAAATTGGCAAAAAGAAAAGTATGGAATCAAAACACTGGATATTGCCAAGCGAATACTGGATAAAGGATTTCATGCACCCACGATCTACTTCCCGCTTATTGTGCAGGAAGCAATGATGATAGAACCCACAGAAACCGAGAGTAAGGAAACTTTGGATGAATTCATCAATGCTATGATCGAGATCGCAAAAGAGTGTGAAGAAAATCCTGAACTATTGAAAAATGCTCCACTCAATACACCTGTAAAAAGAGTTGATGATACTCTTGCCGTACGGCAGTTGAATGTAAAATTTGAGTGGTAGAGGATAAGAATTTAGCAACTAACTATCACTAACCAAAAACGAACGAAATAAATTTGTAGGGACAGATCATCGATCTGTCCTTTTCTTATGTAATTTCTTTTACAAAATAATTTCATTTGACTTTAATTTATCTTTTCTCAATTTCGTATAAGAATTTTAAACATTAGGGTTAATCTAATGAAAAGAATAGTAAAAGTGTCTTTACATCTTATACTTGCCGGAGTTGTTTCGGTCATCTCTTTTATCGGCTTCAAGAAAGCTGTGGAAGCTTTGAATGAGAAGATGGAGAAGAAATGAAAGACCTTATTCCCAAAGAATCTTTAATAAACAAAATACTGCTCATCAGAAGTAGAAAAGTAATGCTGGATAGCGATCTGGCAGAACTTTATGGTGTGGAAACTAAAATACTGAATAGAGCAGTAAGACGAAATATTGAACGATTCCCAAGTGATTTTATGTTCCAATTAAATAAAGAAGAATACGAAAACTTGAGGTTCCAATTTGGCACCTCAAGTTGGGGTGGGCGCCGCTACCCGCCTTTTGCTTTTACCGAACAGGGTATTGCCATGCTTTCTTCTGTACTCCACAGCGAACGTGCCATTAAAGTGAATATTACTATTGTGCGTGCTTTTGTTAAATTACGAGAACTTCTGAAAACCAATGAAGAATTAAATAGGAAATTAGAAAAAATAGAAAAGAAATATGATAAACAATTTAAAATTGTCTTTCAGGTTTTACAGCAATTAATGGAAAAACCAGCGAAGAAGAGTAAAGAGATCGGCTTCAAGAAAGCTGTGAAAGCTTTGAATGAAAAGATGGAGAATAAATGAAACTTACACATAATTTAAGAGAAAGAATAAATTACAAATGTATAAAAAATTGTAACCCAGAAAAAAGAAAAGAAACAACAAATAATGATATATGCAAGGTTACAAAATCAGAATTAGATAAATTACCAGTTCGATGTGTTGGAAATTGGGCATACCAAAAAATTTATCGACTTAATCAATATTTTGGAATATTTTCAAATGGAATGAAAAATAAATGGAATGGATTGAACTATATTGAATTATGTAGTGGACCTGGACGTTGTATTTTGCGTAAGACAGGTGAAGAAATCGATGGAACATCACTTTCAATTCTTAGACATCCTTCATTCAATTTCATAAAAAAAGCTATCTTTATTGATAATGATGAAACAATAATCAAAATATTGAATAAAAGGATAAAACACCTCTCAATAAACAATGCTTATGGTATTATAGGTAATTACAATTATACTGATATTTTAGAAGATATTTTCTCAGATTTTAATAAGGATTTTCTAAATTTGATTTTTATAGATCCTACAGATTGCAGTGTTCCATTTAAAACAATTAGATTTATTAAAGAGTATTTTAAAAATGTAGATTTTATTATGAACTTTCCCTATGGAACGGACTTAATCAGGAATATCCAAGGAGCAGCCACTAATGCTAATTACCCAAGTAGAATAAAATATTTACAATTTTTAGGAAACGAGGATTATTTTGATAGAAACGAAGTAAAAAACTTGGCTATTTCTTCCAACTCAAGGAAAATGGTTTTAGATTTTTTTAAAGAATATATAAAGAATCTAAAATCAATAGGGCTAATGTATAGTGAGTCCGAATTAGTGAGAAATCTATATTTATTGTTATTTGCTTCAGGAAATCCAAAAGGATTAGAATTCTGGAAAAAATCTCAGAATATTAGTCCTAATGATCAAAGGGAGATTATTTTTTCATGATAAGAAAATCTGTTTTCGGAACCCATGAATGGGCAGATAAAACTGCTAATTGTATTAATGGCTGTAAACATGATTGCAAGTACTGCTACAGCAAAGAAATGGCAATTCGCTTTAAAAGGAAAACACCAGAAAACTGGAAAGAAGAAGAAGTAAGGAACATTCAATTGAAGAAGAAATTCTCTAAACATCCAGGTACTTTTATGTACCCATCTTCACATGATATCCATCCTGAGCATTTAGAAGAAAACATAATATTTTTAAAAAATCTTATTAAATCTGGCAACAAAGTTCTGATAGTTACAAAACCTCATATAAAATGTATTAAAAGCATTTGTAACGAATTTACTGATTACAAAAATAATATCTTATTTCGTTTCACAATCGGATCATCAAATTCTCAGACTTTAAAATTCTGGGAACCTGGTGCACCAGATTTTAAGGAAAGACTCGAATCAGTTAAATACGCTTATAATGCTGATTTCCAAACAAGTCTTTCCTGTGAACCAATGTTAGACAATAATATAGAAGATTTAATAGAAATTATATTGCCTTTTGTTACCGATGCAATATGGTTGGGTAAAGTAAATTTTCTATTACGAAGATTAAAAATGAATGGAATAAATGATTTTGAAACAATAAAAAAGGCTGTCCAATTAATTGAATGGCAAAAAGATGAAAACATATTAATCCTCTATAAAAAATACAAGCATAATCCCAAGATTAAATGGAAAGAGAGTATAAAAAAAATCGTTGGTATCGAGTTGCCTTTGGTTAAAGGTTTGGATGTTTAGATATTACAGGAGACCCTCATACTCAAATATATGTTATTATGTATAATTTTCAATAATGTTTACGAATCTTCGGAGCTAACACCGAGCTTTGGTTTTGGTGCCTGGATCGTGGCAGATTCCACTACAATACTTTTCGATACGGGTGGAGATGGCAAAATACTTATGGATAATATCCATGCTCTCGGACTCGATCCGAAGGAAGTTGATATCGTTGTAATTTCACACAATCACTGGGATCATATCGGCGGACTGAATAAATTCCTGGAAGCGGCAAAAAAGGATGTAAAAATTTACGTTCCTGCTAAAGCTTTCAAAGATATTCAAAAGGAATATCCCACAGCAAACCTGGTTGCAGTAAAAGATTCCATCGAAATAGCAGATGGAGTCTGGTCGAGCGGCGAGATCAAAGGCACATATAATTTACTGCCGATATATGAACATGCGTTGGTTCTGGATACAAAAGAAGGTCTGGTCATTGTTACAGGCTGTTCCCATCCAGGGATCGATAAGATAGTTAAGGAAGTACACAAGATGTTTCCGGATAAACCGATCTGTCTGGCTGCCGGTGGATTTCATCTGGGCAGTGCTTTTAAATATAAGATCAATAAGATCGCAGATTCTCTTCAAAAACTGGAAGTAAATTATATTGCTCCTTCTCATTGCACGGGAAAACTTGCCACAAAGATCTTTTGCGAAAAGTGGAAAGATAAATTTGTAGACCTCTCTCTCGGCAGAAAATTTGAGATAAAATAAAAAAACCGAACAAGAATTATTCCTGTCCGGTTCATTATTTTTATTAATTCAACTATTTTTACAAATCCGCAAAGGGACTGTCTTCAACAATTACTTCTTTCTTTTTCCTCTGCTTTTTATATTTATGCCAGTCATCCTTACTGTCGGAAGCAGATTCCGGCATATTGGTGGGTTCCAGAGAAATTCTGCGAGCATCCGTATCAATTTTAACCACACGAACTTTAAATTCTTCACCGGTATTAGATTTATCCAATTTTACTCCTGCGATTTTGATCTTTGAGGAAGGGAGCAATCCCGTGATGCCGTCTTTTATTTTGATGAAAGCACCAAAACTGACAACATTTTCAATTTCACCTGCAACAATATCATTTTCGGCAACATATTCATAAATATTATCCCAGGGATCTGGTTGAAGTGATTTCAAGGAAAGTGATATTTTTCTTTTCTCGGGATCGATCCTCAATATCTGAGCTTCTACTAATTCTCCTTCTGTCACTACTTCAGAAGGATTGTTGATACGTCTTCCCCGGGCTAATTCAGAAATGGGTATCAAGCCTTCTACACCGGATTTTATCTCTACAAAAGAACCAAACGGAAGATTCCTGAGAATGCGGCAGCTAACTATATCACCCTCACTCATATCTTTTAAGGCAATATCCATGGGATTTTCCTGTAATGCTTTCATACTCAAAGAAATTTTACTACCTTTCATTTTGATAATCTTAGATTCAATTTCGTCACCAATGTTCAATACTTCCGATGGAGAATCTATTCTTGACCATGAAAACTGGGAAATATGAAGCAATCCATCTACTCCACCCAGATCAACAAAAGCTCCAAAACTCGTGAGACGGGTTACCTTTCCTCTAATTACAGAACCGATTTCAAGTTTTTTTAATGTCTCTTCTTTCAATTTATTTTTTTCTTCTTCTAAAATAACTTTTCTGGAAACAACGATGTTCCTGCCATTATCTTTGAAATCGATTATAACGAAGTCAAAAGTTTGATTCAGGAATTTTTTGGGTTCTACCAGCAGTTTATTATCGATCTGCGATAAAGGGCAAAAAGTTTTAATACCGGAAATATCGATGATATAGCCACCTTTAATTAAAGATTGAACCTTGCCGCTGACAGGGATCTTTTCTTCAAAAGCTTCATGCAAAATATTCACATTAACCGACGTAAGGCTTTTGGCGACCATTGTTTCTGTGTCGGAGCATTTCACAACATAGCCGGTAAGAGTATCACCAATTTTGAGCGGAAGCTTACCTTTTTTCTCGACGTAATCTGCCTTTTCTGCGTATGCATCCCGTTTACCGCCAAGAGTAATAAAAATGTAGGAATCTGTAATGTTGAGTATTTCGCCGCTTACTTTATCTCCTACTTCCAGATGTTGGATATGCGTTAACGATTCTTCCAGCATGTGCTCAAATTTTTCTCCTTCAGATTCATCGATTGTTTCTTCAATTGGTTCATCTACAATTTCTTCCGGTGTTTCAATTTTTGTTTCATCGATTGTTTCTTCTACAATTTCTTCTGTTGTCTCAATTATAGTTTCCTCTGTTGATTTCTCGACCTGTTCGTCAGGAATTTCTTTCTTTTCTGAAGTTTCTGTTACTTCATTTAATATTTCAACTTTTTCATCGTTTTTTTCCATTAATTCTCCCCAAAAAATAATTAGATGTCAAAAACCTGACGTTAACTTGTTTGTCCAGATAATTTTATATGAGATAATAACCGGATTTGAATTCAAATATTTCGTTAATAGAAAATATTATTTCCTTTGATTAGCTTGCTGGTTATATTGCTATTTTGCTATGTTTTTAATTTTTTCTTTTCTGCTGCCGGGAATAGAATATTGTTTAAAATCAGACGATATCCGGGTGATTGTTTATGAAGGTCCAGCACGGTTTCCGGATCACCTATTTTGTGCTGATAATCTTCCGGATCGTGCCCTCCATAGAACGTAAATGTTCCTTTCCCAAAATTTCCATGAAGATATTTTACTTCTTCCACCTGTGGAGATTCTCCCAGAATGATCACGCTCTTCTTTACAAACTCTTTATGGAAGGAAGTGGTCTGTCCCAGGAACCCGTTGATAACGCTTGTATGGCATTGTGTGAGCATCGTAGGAACCGGATCGTATTTTGCAGAAAAATCGAAGAGTTGAAAATAGTCTGCTTCTGCTCCTCGAAGCTGAGCATAATCACTGGCATCGATGCTGGAAAATTCATATACGTACGGATTCTTGATCAGAGTGAAATTCTCAAAAGCGAGTGTTCTGGAAAAATCCAGTTTGCTTTCACAAGCAGGATCGATTCCATCGCCATCAAATGCTGCATCGCAGATATCTACATTCCTGGCAGCGAGAGCAATATCGAATGTATCGGTTGCCGCACACATGGCAAAAAGAAATCCTCCGTTCTTCACATATTCCTTGATCTTTTCCGCTACAGCATGCTTCAATTTCCAAACCTTGGAGAATCCCAGCCTGGAAGCCATTTCTTCGTTTATGCGAACTTCTTCCTTGTACCAGCCGGCATTCCTGAATGCGGAATAAAATTTTCCATACTGTCCGGTGAAATCCTCGTGGTGCAGATGAATCCAGTCATAATCATCTAACTTGCCGGAAAGAACTTCTTCGTCCCAGAGAGTATCATATTGAATCTGTGCATAAGTTAATGCCAGTGTAACAGCATCATCCCAT
>JAUVLE010000329.1 GCA_030595905.1 Candidatus Cloacimonadota bacterium
TTGATATACCAGGGTGTATTCAGCAGACTGAGATTGGCGATGGTTACATCCTTTCTGATACCTCTACATTGTTCGTTTTTATAATCCATAGCATTTGCGATCTTCGTTCTGGTGATCTCCGGTATTTCGGAACCTGTTGAATAAACCAATTCATCCACATCGGTTGGAAGATATTCTTTTACAGGCGGGATATATTCCTTTGCTGCCGGATCAAATACAGCCTGAGCATACCAGACTGGAAAGGTATCGTTATCTCCATTGGTAAAAATAATGGCGTTCTCTTCTACACTATTCAAGATATTCTGTCCATAATCCAGGGCTATATATTCTCTGGAACGGTCATGTATAAAATACTGAGAAGCAAAATTTATACAGGGTAAGGCAATTACAATTGCTGTAACAATATAACATAGGGTCTTACTATTCTTGCCGGCAAAATAGATTAATGCTATCGAGCCAAAAGCCATCCATACAGTCCAGAAATTATAAGCAGTAACAAAGAAATAATCTCTAACCCTAACTTCCGTATCGGATAGGTTCATCACAAATACCATAGCGATCGAAGCCATGAAGATAAATGAAAAGAAATAGGCAAAAGAATGCTTGTTTTTCTTTAAGTGATAATATGCACCACCAAATCCAAGAAAAACTACTAACAGGTTCGATATAAGCTGGATGAAGACTTTGGGAGCTTTTAACCACCCGGAGATAGTTTCTGCATTAAAAAACTGCCAACTGAAATACGTGAGGAACTGATCTTTTATCTGATACATAAAAGAAGCCCGATCCCTGATGAACATACTAACCTGTCCGTATTGACGACGAAGAACATAATCGGTAAAAAGTTTGAATGTGTGCGGATGACCTTCATTAATGAAGGGTCGATAAGCAGAACGTATGATGAGAAATATATGTGTGCTTAATCCAACCAGGATAACAAAAAGAGCCAGCAGCCAAACTCTTTTGGAAACTTTATCTCTGAAATGATAAACCAGTATTCCAACAAAAGCGATAGCGAACATATATTTTGGCAGATCCGGTATTTGTGTACTTTTTCCTATACCAAGGAAAATCAGATAGATGGAAATGAGTCCAATAAAATATATAATAACTCTTTTCCAGAACATTATAGTTTTAATATTTTCCTTAAGCATCGGATAAACTACAATGAAAAGTACTGCCGGTGCAATTTGCAATGAAGTTTGATGTATGCCGAATCCCAGAAAAAAAATATAAATTATCAAGATCAGGATATTCTGGTGAGAAAAATTTTCCGAGCGTTCCACCCAGATCATGGTTAGCCATACTATCAGGTTGATAGTAAAAGCAAGTCCCGAATATGCTTCCGCCTCAATGGCATTATTCCAGAAAGTATAAGAAAAAGCAGTGTATATGGAAGCAATGAAACCTGCCAGGAATATCATGTAAGATTCTTTTTCCGATTTCATCCATATACTGGCAAATTTCACGGTGAAAAAATATGTGAACATTACAGCAAAAGCAGAAAGTATTCCGGACAGGAAATTTACGATCTGGGCATGAGGAATATTGAATCCGAGTATAGATGCGAATCTTCCCAGAAGTATATAGAACGGATTTCCGGGAGGGTGGGGAACACCCAGAATGCTGCTGCAAGTTATGTATTCTCCTGCATCCCAGAACGAAAGAGAACGTGCAAATGTGAGATAGTAAACAAATAATGAGATGATGAAAACGAACAGACCTATCATCAAATT
>JAUVLE010000220.1 GCA_030595905.1 Candidatus Cloacimonadota bacterium
GGTCTCGATCAGAATAGATTTTTTTATTAAAGGAGAAAACATGAAAACCGTTACACCAAAAGCGGATCAGATAAAGCAAGAATGGTATCTGGTAGATGCTTGCGATCTGGTTTTAGGAAGATTAGCAACCCGCATCGCAAGTCTGCTGCGCGGAAAGAATAAACCCTATTTCAGTCCCCATTTAGATACGGGAGATTATGTGATAGTTATTAACGCCGAAAAAATCAGACTTACCGGAAATAAAGAACTACAAAAAACCTATCAGCGATATAGTGGTTATCCTGATGGTAGAACTGTAATTCCATATAAAAGAATGCTTCAAGAGCAACCGGAAAATATCATCGTTCATGCAGTAAAAGGGATGCTTCCAAAAAACATCTTAGGAAGACAACTGATCAGGAAATTAAAAGTTTATTCAGGAAGCGAACATCCTCATGATGCCCAGAAACCAAAAGTTATTTCGTTAACTAAATAGGGAGAATATAAATGCAATATTTTGATGCTATCGGAAGAAGAAAAAATGCTGTTGCAAGAGTAAGATTAACACCCGGAACCGGAAAAAGAACAGCAAATAAAAGAACTATGAAAAACTACCTGAAAAGAGAAACACTGGAAATGATCATAGAACAACCTTTGAAACTTGCCGGTCTATCGGATAAAGTTGATATCACCGCAAACGTAGATGGCGGAGGACTTTCAGGTCAAGCCGGTGCTATCCGTCTTGGTGTCTCCCGAGCTCTTATAAAATATGACGAAGATCTCAGACCGGTTTTGAAGAAAGAAGGATTCCTTACCCGTGACCCGCGAATGGTGGAAAGAAAGAAGCCGGGTCAACCCAAAGCGAGAAAAAGATTCCAATTCTCTAAACGTTAATTTATACTGTTGCGATCACAAAGAATATTATGCTGTCTTTGTGCTTTGTGAAATAATAACTCTATCCCGGATATGCAAAACGGTGTCCCGCCTACCGGTGGAATTTTATTGCAATTAATTCCGGATAGAAAAAATAACCGTAAAAAAGGAGATAATTAAATGTCTGTTGTAACAATGAAAGCTCTTTTAGAGAGCGGTGTTCATTTTGGCCATCAAACTCATAAATGGAATCCAAAAATGGACAAATACATTTTCATCAAAAGAAATGGTATTCACATTCTTGATCTGAAACAAACCCTTGATGCAGTCAATGAAGCCTACATGTTCATCAAAGAATCCGTTAGCAAAGGTAATACTGTTCTTTTTGTGGGAACAAAGAAACAAGCAAAGGAATCTATCGAAGCCGCAGCAAAAAAATGCGGTTCTTTTTATGTAAGTAATCGCTGGTATGGCGGAATGCTTACAAATATGCGGACTATCCGTCGCAGTATCGAAAAATTAAACTATTATGAGCAGATAGTTGAAGATGGAACAATCAACAGCTTCACCAAACTCGAAGCTACAAAAATGAAAAAAGCCTATGATAAGATCGAAAGCGGATTAGGTGGTATTCGTGATATGGATAAACTTCCGGGTGTTGTATTCGTTGTTGATACGATCAAAGAAAAGATCACCATCAATGAAGCAAGGAAACTGAATATCCCGATCGTAGCAATGGTAGATACAAATGCAGACCCCGATATGGTCGATTATATTATTCCTGCCAATGATGATGCTATCAGGGCTATCCAGTTGCTCAGCGATATAATGGCTAATGCCGTTATTGAAGGAAAACAAGCTTTCCTGGAAGGTGCCGATATTGTTCTGCCGGAAGATAAACCTGACGAAAAGAAAGAGAAGCTCACTGTCAAAGATACTGAAGAAAAAACAAAGCCGGAGAAAGAAGCAGATAAAACGGAAAAAGTAGAACCAAAAGCAACTGAAAGAACTGCAACTAAAAAAGAAAAAACTAAAGAAGAAAAAATCGAACCAGAGAAAACTGAGAAAAAACCCGAAAAAAAAGAAATAATTAAGAAAGAAATAAAAAAAACAGAACCCAAAAAGGAAACAAAGAAAACAAAAACAGAAGAAACTACTTCTGCAAAAAAGACAGAGAAGAAAAAAGATAAATCTTAAATAAAGGTAATTAATATATATTGAAGAAATTGTAAAAAATTTCCTTCGCACATAAAAATAAATTCGGAGAAAAAATAATTATGAGCATATCAGCAAAAACCGTAATGGAACTTCGAGCTAAAACCAGTGCTGGAATGATGGACTGTAAAAAAGCTCTTACCGAAACAAATGGAGATATGGAAACTGCTATTAAATATCTCAGGGAAAAAGGAATAAGTAAGGCAGCAAAAAAAGCAGATCGTGTAACAAAAGAAGGGAAAATTTATTCCTATATTCATGGAAATGGAAAGCTCGGCGTGATGCTGGAGATCAACTGTGAAACAGACTTCGTGGCAAAGAATGAAAAATTTAATAATCTCTGTAAAGACCTTGCTATGCACATCGCAGCAACTAATCCGATTGCGATCTCAGAAGAAGATATTGATCCCAGGATCATTGAATCAGAAAAAGAAATCTATAAAAATAAAGCCTTGAATGAAGGTAAACCGGAAAAGATCATCGAAAGGATCGTGGAAGGTCAGATAAAAAAATTCAAACAGCAGAACTGTCTCTTAGACCAGGAATTTGTAAAAGATCCGGATAAAACAATCAAAGATATCATGAACGAAGCTATTATGGCTTTGGGCGAAAACATAAAAATATCACGGTTTGTTCATTATAGTTTAGGAGGTTAAAATGGTTTCTTACAAACCAGAAAAGATCCATAAACTGATTTTTAAACTCAGTGGTGAAGTTCTTGCCGGAAAAAATGGATTCGGAATTAACCTTGATGCCATCAACGATATTGTTGATGATATCATTTCTATAAAAAAGATCGGCTACAGTATAGGAATCGTTCTCGGTGGTGGTAATTTCTTCCGCGGAGCATCGGAGGTCGGTAAACATCTGAACAGGACAGTTGCCGATAATATCGGTATGCTTGCCACTATCCAGAATGCACTCGTCTTGAGTGAAATTATGAAAAGTAAAAATTATATTACAGAAGTCTTTTCTGCTATCCAAATCGAAAAAGTGGCAAAATTCTATACTCCCAGCAGGGCAAATACTTCCTTGAATGAAGGAAAAATTTGTTTCTTCTGCGGCGGTACGGGAAATCCTTTCTTCACAACAGACACTGCTGCTGTTCTTCGAGCTATTGAATTAAAAGCCGATATTGTGTTTAAGGGAACAAAAGTGGAAGGAGTTTATACTGCCGATCCGCTCAAGAACAAAAATGCTGAATTTATCAGCAATGTATCTTTTGATGAAGTTCTGGAAAAAAAATTAAATGTAATGGATATGACCGCTTTTTCACTGGCAAGAGATTATAATATGCCGATAAAAGTTTTTAACATAACAAAAAAAGGAAATTTGAAAGAAGCGATCATAAAAAAAGAGATCGGTACTTTTGTTCATCAATAAACATCAAAAGGAGATATGATGGAAGAGGTTAAGCTTGATCTTGAAATGAAAATGGAATCTGCGTTTAATTCTCTTCTAAATAATTTCTCAAAGATACGAACAGGAAGAGCAAACACTTCTGCGCTGGAAAATATCAAGATAGATTATTATGGAACTCATACGCCAATAAAGCAGCTTTGCAATATTTCTATCCCAGAACCACGACTTATTATTATCCAACCCTGGGATAAAACCATACTGGATAACGTTGAAAAAGCACTTCTGGCTTCCAACCTCGGAGTTACTCCCGAAAATGACGGTAATGTTGTCCGGCTTCCATTCCAGCCACTTACAGAAGAGACAAGACGTGATATCGTAAAACAGGTAAAGAAACTGGCCGAAGAGACAAAGATCGGGATAAGAAACATACGCAGGATAGGAAACGAAACTGCAAAAAAAATGGAAAAAAATAGTGATATCAGCGAAGATGAATATAAAAAACTTTTAAAAGACATCCAGGAACTCACCGATAAATGGATAGATACAATTACAGACACTTCAAATTCCAAAGAATCAGAAATAATGGAAGTTTAATACTCCTCGAATTTTTGTTTACTGGAGATAAATATGGCGTTTGTAATAACTTCTGAATGTGTTAAATGCGGACTTTGTGTGGATATATGTCCCACTTCCGCAATCATCGAAGGTGATGAACAATATGAAATTACCGATGCCTGCATTAATTGCGGCAGATGCCTGGAAGTGTGTCCCATCGAGGCTATCAAAGGTATGAAAATGAATGGACAATAAACATTCTGACAGACTAATGAGCGGTTCAATTGAAAATATTCGTTGAACCGTTTTTTTTTAGATCAATTCTGCAAAACTTTCCCACGAATATCTTTGATTTTCTTTCTCGATATTTTGTTTTATTTTCTCTTTATCAAGTTCAAAAAAATCTATGATCGCTTTTGCATAATCCTCGGGTAAAACCGATTCTGCAACTATTCCTGTTTTGTTATGTATCACCATTTCCGGAAGTCCTCCTACCGGAGTTGCCACAGCTCCCAATTCCATATCATAAGCTATCTGCACTACACCGCTCTGGGTTGCCTGTTTATATGGTAAAGCCAATACATCGGCAGCTTTGAAATATATCTCAACTTCACTATTAGAAACAAACTTGTTCAGAAAGGTAACTTTTTCTTCTAATCTAAATTTTTTAATAAGTTCATAATAAATT
>JAUVLE010000004.1 GCA_030595905.1 Candidatus Cloacimonadota bacterium
ACCGGCAGGAGTACACGTAGAGATCAAAGCGTAGAGGAGCTTGAGATGATAGGTTTAATAGGAAAAAAAATTGGAATGACCCAGATATTCGGTGAAGATGGAAAAATGATACCTGTTACTGTGATACAAGCAGGACCATGCAGGGTGATCCATCGCAGAACCAAACAGAAACATGGCTATGATTCAATTCAACTTGGTTTCGAAGAAATCGATGAAAAAAAAGTTAACAAATCTGATATCGGTCACTTTAACAAACACGACAGTCCACCATATAAATACTTAAGAGAATTTAGATTGAAATTCTATAAAGATATTAAAGAAGGCGAGGTGTTTGACGTTAGTATGTTCGAAAAAAACGAACTGCTTAAAATTACCGGTTTCTCAAAAGGAAAAGGTTTTGCCGGTGTAATGAAAAGACATGGGTTTCATGGATTCAAGGCAACCCATGGTGTTCATGAATCATATCGTGGACCGGGTTCTATCGGACAGTGTGCAACACCTGCCAGAGTTTTCAAAGGGAAAAAAATGCCGGGACATAAAGGAATGGAAAAAACATCTGTTCTTAATGTAAAAGTAATAAAAATCGATATGGAAAAGAATCTTGTTATGGTGAAAGGTGCAGTTCCGGGTCATAGAAATAGCATAATTCGTTTGAGAAAAGAACTATAATCGGGAGATAATAGATGTTGAAAGTAAATAAATACTCTTTAAAAGGCGATGAAGTTGGGACTGTAACTCTTCCAAAATCTCTTTTTCAGGTTGAATCAAAAAATCCCAGAGCTCTTTTATATGAAGTTATTAATATGTACCTTGCTAATCAACGGCAGGGAAATGCATCGGTTCAAACCCGTGCAGAAGTTCAAGGCAGCGGAAGGAAACTCTTCAGACAAAAGGGTACTGGAAATGCACGTCCCGGTAATCTTCGTACACCGCTCAGAGTTGGTGGTGGTCGTGCTTTTGGTCCCAAAACAAAAGACTGGTATAAGAAAATACCAAAGAAAAAGAAAAGGCTGGCATTGAAACTTGCCCTTACAGAAAGAGCAAAAGAAAAACAGGTTATTGTGCTTGAATCATTAGAATTTGAAAAACCAAATGTAAAAAAAGCACAAGAATTACTTTACAAGATTACACCGGAAAAAAGTAAAAAACTTATCCTTATAGATGGAAATGATCATAAAGTGATAAAATCTTTTAATAACATTCCATACGTAAAGATGAACAAAGCAGACAGCATTTATGCCTATGAAATTCTTAACTGCAATTGCCTGATAATAACAGAAGCTGCATTGAATAAGATAAAGGAGGTTTTTGCAAAATGAAATATGATCGAGAAATAATTATAGCTCCTATCATCACGGAAAAAACTTCATCGATAAAAAATACTACGAATAGCTACACGTTTAAAGTAAGCGTGAATGCAAATAAAATTGAAATCCAAAAAGCTATTGAAAAAATATTCAACGTAATTGTTCTGAATGTAAATACAATTCGACAACAAGGAAAAGTTAAGAGAATGGGAAGATTTACAGGGAAAAGAGCAGATTGGAAAAAAGCAATTGTTAAACTCAAAGAAGGCGATTCCATTGCTGATTTTGAATCATAGAACAGGGAGTATCTAATGGGAATCAAAAAATATAAGACAATTACCCCAACAATGAGATGTAAAACCGGTTATACATTTGAAGAAATAACCAAAACCAAACCGGAAAAATCACTGATTAAACCCCTTCCAAAAAAAGCTGGAAGAAATCACCACGGTCGTATCACCTGTCGTCATCGCGGCGGAGGTCACAAAAGACAATACCGTATAATCGACTTCAAAAGAAAAAAACATGATATTCCGGCAAAAGTTGCAGCTATCGAGTATGATCCGAATAGAAGTGCCCGGATTGCATTACTATATTATGTAGATGGCGAAAAAAAATACATTCTTGCTCCACTTGGGTTGAAAGTGGGTGATGTTGTTATGTCCGGTGAAAAAGCTGAGGTAAAAGTGGGGAATGCTCTTCCTTTAGACAGAATTCCTCTGGGTTCGATAATTCATAATATCGAGTTCAAACAGGGTCGAGGAGGACAGATAGCTCGCAGTGCAGGTTCTTATGGTCAGCTTGTAGCAAAAGAAGGTAATTACATCCATGTCCGTATGCCCTCGAACGATGTTCATTATCTTCGGAAAGAATGCTATGCTACACTGGGTCAGGTAGGTAATACAGAGCATAATTCTATCGTTCTGGGAAAAGCAGGTCGTAAAAGATGGATGGGTATCCGTCCTACCGTTCGCGGAGTGGCTATGAATCCTGTTGACCATCCGATGGGTGGAGGAGAAGCGAAAACTTCCGGTGGAGGTCATCCGGTTTCTCCATGGGGTGTTCTGGCAAAAGGCGGAAAAACCAGAAAGAAACATAAATATTCAAATAATTATATTATGAAATCTAAAAAGAAAAAATAAAAGGAATCACTATGGCTCGTTCAGTAAAAAAAGGACCTTTTGTAGATAGTCATCTTATGAAAAAAGTTGATGCAATGAATGCAGAAAAAAAGAAACAGGTTATCAAAACCTGGTCAAGAAGATCTACAATCTTACCGGAATTCGTTGAACATACATTTGCTGTTCACAATGGCAGAAAGTTTGTACCAGTGTATATTACAGAAAACATGGTAGGTCACAAGTTGGGAGAATTCTCTCCAACGAGAACATTTCGTGGTCACAGAATTAAAAAGTAATAGTCAAATAAAAAGGGAGCTTAACTAATGGAAGCAATAGCCAGAGTTCGGAATTTAAGAGGCTCAGCACGGAAGGCAAGACTTATTTTGGATCTAATCCGTGGTAAAACAGTGTCTGATGCCCAAAAAATATTGCTTTTCTCAAAAAAAAGAGTAGCATCTGATGTTGCAAAACTTCTTAATTCTGCGATAGCAAATGCTACTATGAAAGAAGGTAAGGCAGATATTGATAACATGTTCATTAGTAAGGTCTTTGCTGATGATGGTCCGATAATGAAAAGACACAGACCTCGCGCTCAGGGAAGAGCTACTATTATCAGAAGAAGAACATGTCATATAACACTTAAAATCTTGAATAAAGAACAGGAGGAGAACATTGGGACAAAAAGTTAATCCTGTAGGTTACAGAATAGGGGTAAATAAAAACTGTGAATCGGTTTGGTTTGCTACCAAGGGTGATTACATTTCAAATCTGCACGAAGATCTGAAAATTAAGAAATACATTCGCAGCCGCTTAAAAGATGCAATGATATCCAAAGTTACTATTCAAAGAAAAACAAAATCCGTTATCATTGACATTCACACGGCAAGACCCGGTCAGGTCATCGGAAGAAAAGGTTCTGAGATAGAGAAACTGAGAAACGAACTGACTGTTCTTTGTAATAAGGATAGAAATTCGGATATTAACGTTCTTGTTAATGTCCAGGAAATCAAAAATCTTTGGTCTGATGCTTCACTTGTAGGCATGGAGATTGGCAGTCAATTAAAGAGAAGAATATCATTTCGAAGAGCAATGAAATTTGCCATCAGAAATGCAATGCGTAGCGATGTTCAAGGGATAAAAGTTCAATGCGCAGGGAGATTAGGCGGTGCTGAAATGGCAAGAACGGAAAGATATCATGAAGGTAGAACACCACTTCATACTCTCAGGGCGGATATCGATTATGCTCTCACAGAAATTAATACAACCTATGGAATAATCGGCATCAAAGTTTGGATTTATAAAGGTGATATCCTTAATTAGGGAGAAAGATTATGTTAGCACCAAAGAAAGTTAAATTCAGAAAAAAACAAAAAGGTCGTCGAAGAGGATTGGCTTATAGAGGAAGCACTCTTAACTTCGGAGATTATGCTGTTATTGCAATGGAACCAGGCTGGATAACCAGCAGGCAAATAGAATCTGCTCGTGTTGCCATTACACGCCAGATGAAAAGATCAGGTAAACTCTGGATCAGGATATTCCCGGATAAACCAATAACAAAAAAACCTGCTGAAACACGAATGGGAAAAGGCAAGGGTGCTCCGGAATATTGGGTCGCAGTAGTTAAACCGGGTAGAATTATGTTTGAATTTGAGGGAGTCGATAATGATGTGGCTAAAGAAGCTGCACGCCTGGCAGGAAATAAATTGCCTATTAAAACGAGAATACTTTATAGAGAAGGTGTTGAATAATGAAAATGAGTGAATTCCGAGAATTAACGAAAGAAGAACTTCAGGTTAAACTGGATGAATCCAAAGAAGAATTATTCAATCTGAGATTCCAGGATGCTACAAATCGACTGGAAAATCCTATGCGAATGAAAGCACTGAAAAAAGATATAGCTCGAATTAAAACCCTGCAGACAGAAAGAGATAAGTCTATGAACATAAGAGGAAATGATGGCAAATAGAAAAGTTACAAAAACGGGTATTGTTGTAAGTAATAAAATGGATAAAACTATTGTCGTCAAGGTTGAACGACAGTATAAACATCCACTATATAAAAAAATCGTAAGAAAACATAAGAAGTTTAAAGCTCATGATGAAAAAAATGAATGCAATATCGGGGATATGGTTTTGATCCAGGAAAGCAAACCGATAAGCCGTGATAAGAAATGGGTTTTGAGCAAAATTATTGAAAGAAGAAAATAAGGAGTCTGAAATGATCCAAGCTCAGACAATATTGAATGTTGCAGATAATTCCGGTGCAAAAAAAGCACAATGTATCAAAGTGCTCGGTGGTTCCGGAAGAAGATATGGCAGCCTTGGAGATGTAATAGTAGTCTCCATCAAAACAGCAGTTCCAAATAGCAAAATTAAAAAAGGTACTGTGGAAAGAGCAGTAATCGTGCGTACACATAAAGAAGTAAGAAGACAGGACGGAACGTATGTTCGTTTTGAAGATAACGCTGCGGTTATCATCGATGAAAGAGGTGAACCGATCGCAACTCGCATCTTTGGACCTGTTGCCCGTGAACTGAGAGAAAAGCATTATACAAAGATCATTTCTCTTGCACCGGAAGTACTTTAGGAGTTGTTATGATAAAGAAAAATGAGAAAAACAAAATAAGAATAAAAAAAGGTGATACGGTCGTCGTTATCACAGGTAAATATAAAGGCGTGAAAGGAAAAGTGCTGAAATCTTTCCCGAAAACAAATAGGGTTATCGTCGAAAAAGTTGGATTTATAAAAAAACATACACGTCCTTCTCAACAGAATCAACAGGGCGGGATCGTTGAAAAAGAAGCTCCTATTCATGTTTCGAATGTTAAATTGTTCAATGAGAAACTGGGAGAAGTTACTCGAGCTGTATTTAAAAAAGCCGGTGATTCAAGGATCAGATGCTGCAAAAAAACAGGCGATGAGATATAGAGGGTTGATAATGAATAAATTATACGAAAAATATAAGAAAGAAACAATTCCTGCATTGATGAAGCATTTCGATTATAGTAATGTTCATTGTGTTCCGAAATTAAAAAAAATATCAGTTAATATGGGCGTTGGCATTGCAACTCAGAACAAAGCTTTGCTCGATAATGCCGTGAAAGATATGACTATGATAACAGGAAGAAAACCGGTCGTAACAAAAGCAAAAAAATCTATCTCTAATTTCAAACTCAGAGAAGGAATGCCTATTGGCTGTAAAGTTACTCTTCGCGGTGATGTCATGTATGAATTTATGGATAGATTGGTGAATATTGTTATCCCCAGAGTTCGCGATTTCAGGGGGATATCACCAAAATCTTTTGACGGCAGAGGGAATTTCACTTTGGGTATCAAAGAACAAACAGTTTTCCCCGAAATCGAATATGATAAGATCGATGCTTTAAGAGGAATGGATATTACGTTTGTTACGTCTGCCAATTCAGATGAAGAAGGAAAAGAGCTTCTTCACAGATTGGGTATGCCTTTTAAGAAAAATTAATAAAGGAGTCATTTTGGCTAAGAAGTCGTTAGTTGTTAAACAAAGGAAAGAACCGAAATTTAAAGTTAGAAAATATTCTCGCTGCAAAATTTGCGGTCGTTCCAGGGCTTATATGCGGGATTTTGCACTTTGCCGAATCTGTTTCAGAAAATTAGCAAGTTCAGGTCAAATTCCGGGAATAAAAAAAGCAAGTTGGTAATAAGGAGAAAAAATGAGTCTAACAGATCCGATCGCTGATGCTATTACTAAATTAAGGAATGCATATCGGGCAGATCATAAGACAGTTACTATTAATTACAGTAATATTAATGAATCTATCGCAAGAATTCTTGCAGAAGAAAATTTCATTAATAGCTATGAATTAATTGATAAGAACCCTGCAAAAAAAATAATAAGAAAAAAGATATTTATTAATCTGCGTTACACAAACAACGGTAAACCGGTTCTGAAAGGGATTCAGAGGGTCAGTAAACCCGGTCTTCGTGTTTATGTGAATGCAAAAAATATCCCGTCTGTCTATAATAATACCGGTTGTGCCATTTTAACTACGAATAAAGGCGTGATGGTAGATAGAGATGCTCGCAAAGAGAAAGTAGGCGGCGAGTATGTTTGCAAAGTTTGGTAAGAGAGGATACTATGGCTAGGATTGGGAAAATTCCAGTAAAATTACCAGAAGGTGTAAAAGTTAATATTAAACAGGATAAAATTACTGTTACCGGGGAAAAAGGTGAATTGAGTTTTGTCAAAAATCCCTTGATATCAGTAGAAGAAGTAGATGGTTCTATTGTCGTCAGCAGAAAGAATGATTCAAGAGAACAAAAATCTCTGCATGGACTTACCAGATCATTGATAAACAATATGGTTATTGGTGTTACCGAAGGTTTCCAGAAAGAATTACAGATTATTGGGACAGGCTATTCTGCTGAAATTGTGGGACAATGGTTAAAATTAAATGTAGGATTTTCTCACGAAATCCTGATAGAAATCCCGGAAGATCTTAAAGTTGAAGCAGAAGCAATTCCACGTAGAGAGCAAGGGGCTCTTGGTGTTCAATCTGTTATAAAAGTTCAGGGAATAAGCAAAGAAGACGTAGGTAAATTTGCAGCGGAAATAAAAAAATGTCGTCCTCCTTTGAACTATGCAACAGGAAAAGGGATACGATACAAAGGTGAATATATCCGAATAAAACCGGGTAAAACTGCTGCAACCGCATAAATTCAGGAGATGTTATGAATAGAAGTACGATAACATATAAAAAAAGTCTTGCTCGAAAAAGAAGAATTAAAGCGATCAGGAAAAAAATGTCAGGTACTGCTGATAGACCGAGACTTGTTGTTTTCAGAAGTATAAAGCATATTAGTGCTCAGATCATCGATGATGAGATCGGTAGTACATTGGTAGCCATGTCTTCCGTCTCAAAAGATTTCCAGAAAGATAAATCTAAAAAGAAAACTGAGTTAAGTTTCGAAGTTGGGAAAAAACTTGGTGAACTCGCAAAAAAAAAAGGCATCAGTAAAGTCTGCTTCGATCGTGGTGGATACCTTTATCACGGCAGAGTAAAAGCTCTTGCCGAAGGTGCACGAAAAGCCGGATTGGAATTTTAGGGAGGAAATTTGGAACGAAGACAAAGAAAACCTCGAGATAATGAACCACTTTTTGCTGTGGAAAAAATCGTTAATACTAATCGAGTTGCAAAAGTAGTAAAAGGTGGAAGAAATTTCAGTTTTAATGCTACGGTTGTCGTTGGAGATAAAGAAGGAAAAGTTGGCGTGGGCATCGGAAAAGCAAATGAAATCGTAGATGCTATCCGGAAAGCAAAAGAAAAAGCAGGGAAGAATTTGTTTTATGTGCCGATCGTAAATGGTACTATTCCTCACGAGATCATTGGATGTTTCGGAGCCAGTAAGATCATGCTGAAACCCGCTTCTCCCGGTACCGGTGTTATTGCCGGAGGTCCTGCACGGGCTATACTCGAAGCTGTGGGAATAGAAAATATCCTCACGAAATCTTTGGGATCAAATACTCCTACAAACGTGGTTAAAGCTACAGTGAACGGACTTAAAGAATTACGAACTATTGCTCAAGTTGCAAAACTTCGTGGAAAAACTATTGCAGAACTTACCGGAAAAATCGAACAGCCGCAACCACAGCCACAGCAGGAGGAAACTAAATGAAACTCAAGGTAACTCAGATTAGAAGTACGATCGGAAGAAAAGAAGACCAGAAAAGAACTATTGCTGCTCTTGGTCTTGGAAAGATAAACAGAACAAGGATACATGATGATAATCCTGTTATCCGGGGAATGGTTAATAAGGTTTCACATCTTTTAAAAGTTGAAAATGTAGAAGAAAAAGTAACAAAAAAGACTATTTCTGCAAAACCTGTATCAGCACAGAAAAAGATCGAGCCAAAAGTTAAACCTCAAAAAGTAATTAAAAAAGCAATAGAAGAAAAATCGACTGTTAAGAAAGTTAAGAAAGCAGTTCCAAAAGCTAAACTCAAAAAAGAAGTTAAAAAAACAGTTTCCCCAAAAGCAAAAAAGGCAGTGACAACGGCAAAAAAAGAAATCGTAAAGAAAGTTATTAAGCCTAAAAAAGAAGTTATAAAAAAACAGGTTTCTCCCAAAACAGCTACAAAAAAGGCTGCACCAAAGAAGACAACAGCCAAAAAAACAGAAGAGAAAAAGAAGCAGGGATAATAAGGAGATATAATGGAACTTCATAATATTGAACGTCCCAAAATACAAAAGAATAAAAAAAGATTAGGGAAAGGTCATGGCTCTGGTACTGGAAAAACTGCAGGTAAAGGACATAAAGGACAGAAATCACGTTCCGGTGGAAGCATTCCCGCATGGTTTGAAGGTGGGCAGATGCCTCTTCAAAGACGAGTTCCCAAAAGAGGATTTACAAATATATTCAAACTCAAATTCAGAGTTGTTAATTTGAATAAGTTACAGGATATTGACGAAGTTAATTTCGATATTCCGAAATTTGAAAAACTAAATTTGATAAGAAAGAAAAAAGCAAATGAGAAAGCACCTGTAAAAATCTTAGCAAAAGGTGGAGATAATTTTAATAAGAAGGTTAGTATAAAAGCGAATTACTTTTCTAAAACAGCCAGAGAATTGATCGAGAAAATGGGCGGCAAAGCGGAGGTAATCTAAAGTGTTGGATAGCATAAGTAATGTTTTTAAAATTCCCGATCTGAAGAAGAAAATCCTTTTTACTTCTTTGATATTGATCATTTACAGGCTTGGAAGCTTTATTCCTATTCCTGGTGTAAATACGCAGGCGTTGGAGCAATTTCTGGGAAGTGCCAGTAGTTCCGGCGGAAACCTTTTTGGTATGTTCGACCTTTTCGTAGGTGGTAACCTGGGTCGTGCTTCTGTTTTTGCACTTGGTATTATGCCATATATTACTACTTCTATTGTTATTCAGCTTCTTGGTGGCGTGATTCCGTTTTTTGAAAGATTAAAGAAAGAAGGTGCGGAAGGTCAGAAGAAGATCGCCCAGTACACAAGATATGGAACTGTCTTTGTTTCAGCATTCAATGCAATTGGTATTACAGTATTCCTGCAGTCCGGAGTAGAAGGTGCAGTTCCCAATCCGGGACCACTGTTTATGTTTACAAGTATTATTACGATGGTTACCGGTGTGATGTTCATTATGTGGCTTGGCGAACAGATCACAGAACATGGGATCGGGAACGGTATTTCTCTCATCATCTTTGCAGGAATAATTGCTCGCTATCCAATGGGATTCGTACAAATGTACCAGATGATAAGTGCAGGTGCAATGTCTATTTTTCTGGGTGTTTTAGTCATTATTGTAATGATAGGTGTAACTGCTTCGGTAGTTTTTGTTACAGAGGGAGTACGTAAGATACCCGTTCAATATGCAAAAAGGATCGTGGGAAGAAAAGTTTATGGTGGTCAAAGTACACATATTCCTCTCAAGGTTAATACTGCCGGCGTGATCCCTATCATTTTCGCCCAGGCAATTTTAATGTTTCCCAGAACGCTTGCCACATTCTTCAAAGACAGTGATTTCATGAACTCTTTAGTTCATATCCTTTCTCCGGGAGCCTGGTTATACACGATCCTGTATATGGGTCTCATCATTTTCTTCGCTTATTTCTATACAGCAATGGTTCTCAATCCTATCGAAATGGCAGAGAATATGAAAAAATACGGTGGATTTATCCCTGGACGTAAACCCGGGAAAAAGACATCGGATTATATTAACAGCGTTCTTGTCAGGATCACCCTGCCGGGAGCATTTTTCTTTGCATGTGTGGCAGTTCTTCCGGAATTCATGTCTAAGTGGGCAAACCTGCCTTTCTACTTTGGAGGAACAGGACTTATCATTATTGTTGGTGTGGCGTTGGATACATTGCAGCAGATAGAGTCTCACCTTGTTATGCGTCACTACGAAGGCTTTATGAAGAAAGGTAAACTTCGTGGAAGAAGAAGATAGATCTTTTTTAAGATTGCTTTATAGAGTGAAAAGGCAGTATGATCCAGATAAAGAATGAAAAAGAGATAGCAAAAATGCGGGAAAGCAACCGTATTATTGCATTACTGCTAAAAAAGTTGGAAAATATCATTAAACCTGGTTTGAGCACATTAGAGATCGAAAGATACTCTGACAATCTGATCCGCTCTGAAGGCGGGAAACCTGCTTTCAAAGGGTATTCAATACCGGGTCTTTCACCGTTTCCGGCTGCTATATGTGCTTCGGTGAATTCATGCATTGTTCATGGAATACCGTCAAAAAAGAATATTTTAAAAGATGGCGATATAATCGGTGTAGATGTGGGCGTCTATAAAGATGGTTTTTATGGAGATGCTGCTCGAACTTACCGGGTAGGAAAAATATCGAAAGAAACGGAAATCCTTCTTTCCGTTACCAAGGAAGCTCTTGACAGAGGGATTGCTCAAGCGAGAGATGGCGCAAGAGTCGGTGATATATCATATGCGATAGGTTCATTTGTCAGGTCAAAAGGCTATTTTGTGGCAGATAATCTTACCGGTCATGGACTTGGAAGAGAATTGCATGAAGAACCTGTCATTCCGAATTTTGGTGTGAAAGGAAAAGGACCGAGATTGAAAAAGGGAATGACACTGGCAATCGAACCGATGGTTAATATCGGAACCAACCGTGTAATAGAAAGAGGTTGGGAATTTTATGTTGCAGATGGTTCGTTATCTGCACATTATGAAAATACTATCTTAATAACGAATAATGAACCGGAAATATTATCGGTTCTTAGAAGTTAAAGAGAGAAAATTATGGCAAAAGAAGGTGTAATAGAAGTAGAAGGTGTTGTTATTGAAGCATTACCTAATACTACATTCAAAGTAGAATTAGAGAATGGGCATCAGATACTTGCACATAGCTCTGGTAAGATGAGAATGCATTACATCAGAATTTTACCAGGCGATAAAGTAAAAGTAGAATTATCTCCCTATGATCTGAACAGGGGAAGAATTATTTATCGATATAAATAGGAGATTAAGATGAAAGTAAGAGCATCGGTAAAGAAAATGTGTAAAGATTGTAAGATTATCAAACGTAATGGAGTTATTAGAGTTATATGTTCTAGTAATCCAAAACATAAACAACGTCAAGGATAAAAAAGGAAAGGAGGATCAAGCTTGGCTCATATTGCAGGAATCGAATTACCCCGGGATAAAAGAATCATTATAGGTCTTACATATATTTATGGAATTGGAAGATCTTTTTCACGGGAAATTCTGAAAAAAGTAAAGATAGATGAAGATAAGAAAGTAAAAGACCTCAGTACAAAAGATGAAAAGAGCATACGAGAGGTTATCCAGGATGAATATATTGTGGAAGGTGAACTCAGAACACGTGTTGCGATGGATATTAAACGCCTGATGGAGATTGGCTGTTACAGAGGAATAAGACATAAGAGAAGTATGCCGGTCAGAGGTCAGCGTACCCACACAAATGCAAGAACCAGAAGAGGACGTCGCAGAAGTACTGGAGCAGGTAAAAAGAAATAGGAGTATGCAATGGCAAAAAAAATAGGCAAAGTAAGAACAAAAAAGAAAAGAGTAAGACTTTCTTTTAATGAAGGTGTAGCTCACATTCATTCGAGTTTTAATAATACCATTGTATCTCTTTCGGATAAAGCCGGCAACACACTGGCATGGTCGAGTGGTGGAAAGATCGGTTACAAAGGTTCAAAAAAGAGTACTCCTTTTGCAGCTCAGCTTGCTGCAGAAGAAGTTGCAAAGGCTGCCCTTGATATGGGGATCAACAGAGTTCGCGTTGTAGTCAGAGGACCTGGTGGTGGTAGAGAATCCGCTATCAGATCACTTGACGCAAATGGTCTTCAAGTCACTATGATATCAGATATTACACCTCTTCCTCATAATGGCTGCCGACCAAGAAAAACAAGAAGAATATAAGGAAATTACTATGGCAAGATATACAGGACCTTCATGTAAACTATGTAGAAGAGAAGGAGTTAAACTTTTCCTGAAAGGAGAACGCTGCAACTCTGATAAATGTGCATTTCAAAGACGTGCATATATTCCCGGAGATCACGGAAGTGAAAAAGGGTTCAAAAAAAGATTGAGTGATTATGGTGTGCACTTGAGAGAAAAGCAAAAAGTTCGCAGAATATATGGCGTTCTCGAAAAACAGTTTAGAAAATATTTCAAGATGGCTGCAAAAAAATCCGGAGTTACTGGAGAAAATCTGCTTCAATTCCTGGAAACACGTCTTGATAACGTTGCCTATCGAATGGGATTTGCTCCTTCAAGAAAATCTGCAAGACAGATCATCCGTCATGGTCATATTACGGTGAACGGCAGAAAGGTGAACATTCCTTCTTTCCTTGTGCGACCTGATGATGAAGTCGAGATCAAAGAAGGAAGCAGGCAAATGAACCTGATACAAGAAGCTATGGAAGCTTCAACAGAAGTGGGGAGCTTCGATTGGTTCGAAGTGGAAAAAGATAAATTCAAAGGGAAAATGGTCAGTATTCCTTCACGTGAACAGATCCCATTGGATGTAGACGAACGTCTTATTGTCGAATTTTATTCCAAATAGAAGATAAGGAGATTTTTTATGATGTTCCTTGAACCATTACAATTACCTGATAAAGTGCAGGTTGATGAAAATACATATAGTCCCGCTTTCGGGAAATTTGAAATTGGACCGCTGGAACCAGGGTTTGCAATAACCATTGGTAATACTTTGCGCAGAGTATTGCTTTCTGCGATACAGGGAGCTGCAATTCGATTTGTGAAAATTGAAGGGCTGCATCATGAATTTACCCCGATTCCAGGCACGGATTCCGATTTCATCGATCTTATTCTTAAATTAAAAAAAGTTGTTATAAAATCAGAATCTGTTGGTGAGGAACTGCTCGTTCTGGAACACAAAGGGATTGGACCCGTTACTGCGGGAGAGATCAACGAAACAGCCGATGTTAAAATAATTAATAAAGATCTTATCCTCTTTCAAATGAACGAAGATATTGATTTCAGAATGGAACTCTGGGTTGGAATTGGTAGAGGTTATGCATCTGCCGATACACATGATATGGAAGAAAAACCTGTGGGTGTGATCCCGATCGATTCAATATATTCTCCTGTCACAAAAGTAAATTTTGAGATTGGAAACCAAAGGGTCGGCGAGAAGATCGATTATGATAAGATAATAATCGAGATCAATACAGACGGCAGCATCGATCCCAAGGATTCTCTTTATCTATCTGCAAAGATCCTTCGAGACCTGTATGATAAGATCGTTCTTTTTGAGAAAGAACCGGAATATATCGAAGAGGTCGAAATGGATCCTGAACTGGAAAGAATGGAAAAAATACTCGTTACCAACGTAAACGAACTTGAACTTTCTGTACGATGCAGCAACTGTCTTTCTGCAGCAAAGATCGAAACTATCGGAGAACTGGTAGAAAAAACCGAGAATGAAATGCTCAAGTATCGTAACTTCGGGAAGAAATCACTGGAAGAAATAAATGCGTTACTCGATAAATATGATCTTTCGCTCGGTATGAATGTTGTAGGCATTTATAAAAAAATTAATGAAGCCAAAAAAAGAGTAACTAACAAATAATAAGGATTGTATTATGAGACATAAAGTAAAAGGAAAAAAATTCGGTAGAGAAAGTGATCATAGAAAATTGATGCTCAAAAATCTTGTGGTTTCTCTGGTGGAACACGAAAGAATTAATACAACCCAGGTAAAAGCAAAAGAATTGAGAAGCCTGGCAGAAAAAGTTATCACCTACGGGAAAAAAGGAACTGTACATCACCGCAGACTTGCCTACAAAATTTTGCAAAACCGCGATCTGGTAAAAAAAGTATTTGATGAACTGGCGCCGAAATATGAAGCCAGAGAAGGTGGATATACCCGCATTTTTAAGAATGGTTATCGTAAAGGTGATTGCGCTCCCATGGCTATAATTGAATTCGTGGACACACAAAAAATCCTTGAGAAAAAGGAAAAGAAAATTAAAACAAAAGATATTGCGAAATAATCGAAAATTAATAAATGAACAGGCTGCTAGCGATGGCAGCCTGTTTTTTTTATTTGAAATTGGATATTTGTAGGGACAGTTCGTTGAATAGTTCTGAAAATTTAATGACCTATAATTTAGGTTATATGACCTAATGTTTAGGTCAAGACTGGTTTGAAGTTATTTGAAAAATCAGTTAGTGGATTAATAGGAAAAAGATTTGGAAAGATATCATTTTTATGATTCAATTTACAATTTTTCATTCTCAGCAAAACTATAATAATCTTTATTATTAAAAATAATATGATCTAAAAGATTGATCCCTAAAATTTTACCAGCTTCATTGATTCTGTTTGTTACTTCAATATCTTTCTTACTTGGTTGTAATTCACCAACCGGATGATTATGAGCAATAATTATTGCTGAAGCTCTTTCTGTAATAACATCTGCAAAAACTTCGCGTGGATGAACATGACTTTTATTGATAAGACCTATACTTACCACTCTAACATTCATAACTTCATTAGCACCATTAATGGAAACACAAAGAAAATGTTCCTGCTTTCGATCTGCAAAATGTTGAATTAATGGCAAGACATCAGCAGGAAATTTTATTTTCAACCCTTCAGGTTTGATTCTTCTGCGAATAAATTCAAAAGCTGCCAAAACCAGAGCTGCTTTTGCTTCTCCAATTCCTTCGATGTTCAGAAGGTCATCTGGTGAAAGCTCAAGTCCTTTTTGATCTATAATTTTTATGATTTTCTTTGCAATTGAAAGAACGTCTAATTTCTGAGTTCCTTTACCAAGGATTACCGCCAGAAGCTCTTTATCATTAAGTGAGTGTGATCCCTTTTCAAGAAGTTTCTCTCTTGGTCTTTCCTTTTTTGGTAAGTCTTTAATCTTTCTCATCTATCACTTCCCAATGCCCACCCTTAGCTGGACCAATTCTTTTAATAATCCCTAAATAACTTAACTTTTTTATATTCTTTTCTATAGCTCTTGTGCTGATATTCAGTTTATCAGCAAGTTCTGGTATTGTTAGTAATTTATTTTTTTTCATATAATAAATAATTTTTATTTGGTTTTTCCCGAACTTTTTACCGAACTTTTCACCGAACTTTTCACCGAACTTTTCAATTTCTATGTCAATTTTCTGGGTAGTTTCTTGGGTAATCCCCCCCCCCGGCTTCGTATCAACTCCGTTCCTGCTCCGTTTCAATTCCATTTTAGATGCAAGTTCAAGTTGGAAATAATCAAAATGACCTGCAATCTGTGGTTTGGTTTTGAAATAACCTTTCCAACCTCTGAAAATTTTATCAAAACCGTATCCGGCAGTTTCCGCTAATTTTATCACTCGAAATATTTTTGCTAAAACAGGATTCCTCGGTTGAGATATATCTGCTTCCATAATACTCTTTAAATCTTTTGGTAATCCACCTGGATTGTAAAATTCCAGATGATTTGAAAAAGCTCTTATCCGAGGTTTGGATGTGCTGAAATAATCTGTATGCATTAACATGTTTACCAGAGCTTCCCGAAGAGCCTGCACATGCGATTGTTCCTCGGTTGAAATGCCATCGACAGTCATTTTGAATGGAATATTGATTTGTTGGAGTAGTCTGGGATAAATAGCGAAATAATATTCAAAAATATTTTCCTGTTGGTCCAGACGGAATGAATAGCGGGACGAAGCTGTTTCAAGAGATGGACCGGGAATTTCCAGGTAATCGATTCTGAAATCCGTTATTACATCTTCAATAGAATCTACTTTCCCAAAGAATAGCAAACCTGCTATTGTGATTTTACCATCTTTTAGAACCAGGAGTTTTTGCAAAAATTCCTCATCTGAAAGCAGATTGTATTGATGAGAAGGATTTACCACTTGCAGGAAATTCCGGTATCGTTTTATGGAAGCAACATTAAGAGCATCTATTTTAAGCTCTGTTAATTCTCTATCTTTTGTGCCAAATGCCTGATCCCGATACATGGCATCGATCTCTGCTTGCGTTGCACGTTGATCTCCGCTGGCTGTGCGGATGAACGTATTATTGATGTTATTGAAATAAACAGGTTTTTGGGCTGAAACAGGAATGTGAAAGGCTAAAACAGTCTTTCCCTCAATCTCATATTTTCTGCAGGTCGGACTGATCCTTACATTGAATTTCTGATTCGATCTTAATGTAGTAATAAAATCCTGTTCGATCTTTTCTGGATATTTAACGCCTGTAATTGTATATTCATCTTTTTGCTGAAATACACCAAAAACCAGCCAACCACCACCGGTATTGGCAAATGCACTCACCGTTTCCCAACTGTTTTTGGGAATTGCTTTCTCTGCTTTCTTTACTTCGAAATCTTCCCATTCGATGTCTTGTAGACGGTTAATCAATTCTTCTCTTGTCATTTATAGCCCCTGCTTAGTACAAGAAGATTGTCAGATTCTTATGCAACAAGATCTTCAAGCAAACCTCTTTCTTTTAAAACCTGATAACTTAAGGATAGAAATTCCGCTTGATCATTTAGATATCTACTATACAATTCATTAGTTAATTGATCATATACTTCACCTTCGGATTCCTCAAGCCTATCACATAATACATTTAAATCATCAATCAAATCACTTCTATTTACATTCCATGTACCTTCATCAAGATGATAGTAATCAATTGATAATCTTGCTCTTTTGTTCTTCCATATATTAACGTCTTCTGTAACATATGGTATTGGTTTTCCCGATGAAATATCAAAACATATTAACCTTGTATCACTTGCAACTGTAGGGTCTAATAAAACAGGTTCTTCAAGTGCTTCTTCAGCTTTACAAGTTGCACGTTTTTCTGGTTCTTTCAAAGGAAAATAAGTTCCTTTACCACATAGAACACCTGTTAAATAATCTGTTATTCTTGTATTGCAAGTTCTATGAGAATATCTGTAATTGTGCCAATCAAATGCTTTCCACCAATAACCACAATGCTTTACGCCAGCAACTGATTTTTTTGGTCTGAAATGTTCTACATGACCTTGATCGCGCTGCAATTTAACTTCTGAATACCAGCATTTATTATTACCTAAATTCCATAAAGCTTCTTTTATTGCTGTCCATTTTTGATAATTATTATCAATATATTTTTTTCTTTCATCCTCTGTTACTATCTTTTCAATTTCTTTACATGCTTCTTCTAGTTCTGTTAAATTAACAAGTCTGGGAAGATCACTTAGCTTAATATATCTCATACTATTTATTACCTAATAATCTTTTTGCAATATCCTCAGCAATCTTTTTTCTTTTTTCCCATATTTCCATATCGGGTGTTGCATCTTTAATTTCTGGCTTTTCTGTTTGCTGCTTGGTTATTGCCCTAATATATTCAAGATATAAAGGATCGCGTGCAGATTTTGAAAAATCTAATTTGCCCAATTCCTCGTTTAGTTCAGCTAGTTTTTTTCTATCCTCATCTGTTTTATTATCTTTCAGTCCCAATTCCCTTTTCTTATCAATTTTTTCTAGTGTTTTCTTATCTAATTCTGAACGTAATCCAAAAAATCTACTTGTTAAAATAGCACTAAATCCCATTCCTTTTGGTGCGGTTGTTGGGTGTTCACAATATATTTTTCCATCTTCTGTTTTTTCCATAATTACTACTTCATTTTTATCCAGACCTGCAAATGTTAAAGGATTATGGGTTGTTATTATTATATGGCTATTCTTTGGCTCAGCACCATAGGTTTTTAGATTGTGCAAATAATCCAAACACCAGGCTGGATTCAAATGTGTATCAGGTTCATCCAAAAGAAACAATGCTTCTTTCTCTGCAGTAAATCGCATTAAACCCAAAATTGTAATTAATTGTCTTTCACCTTCCGATAGTTCATTAAAAGTGATTGTATCATCAGAATTTTCAAGTTTGATATTTATCTGAATATCATCCCCACCCGGATCAATTAAATCGCTGAAAAATAGACTCTCCAAACGTGCAAAGAACTCTTTCGATTCAAGGTCGTGTGCCAACATTTGAAGTTTCTCTAAAGAATCAATAAAACAATAACGTTTTTCTTTATCTGTTTTCTTACCTAAAGAAACATCAACCTTTTGACTACCACGCATTGGAACAAAACTGTTCTCAAGCAGATCGTCCAAAAAAGGTGCGACTTTTCCTCCAGCATACCAGAATCTTGCATCACCTTTCTCTTTTTTCTGTTTTGAAGGTTTTTTCTGATGCCAATAAGGTTCTCGAATGGAAAATAGTACTGATTCTATTCCTATAATTCCCATTTCATTCTTCAAGAAATCTTGTGCTTCCTGATCTTCGGAAGCATAAAAAGAAAGAAGAGCAAACTGACTATGATGCGGTCTAGCTTGAAATATTGGTCTTAAGGGAAGTTCCTCACCTTCTGCTTGTTGTCGGAAATAAATCTCTTCATGTCTTTTAAAGATTTCATTGAATCTTTTCACAATACCGGAATAATAGCCAAAAACATAGCTTGGTGTGTACAGTTTCTTATTGGTTGTGAATTCTTTCTTTGATATTTTTTTGAACACATTTTCTTTTATGTAATATTTTTTCTGGAATTTGGGTTTTATGAATTTGTTTAATTCGCACTCTTCAAAATTTATTTGAGTATTTTCTATTCGTAGATTGTTATTGTTACATTCATATTCTATTTCATACTCAAAATCCGTTTCATCATCCAGATTTAAATCACGAAAGATTCTCGTTATAGCTTCCAACACATTTGATTTACCAACTCCATTCCTGCCAACCAACACTTGTTTTGGACTAGTTTCATCAAAATCAATATCGAAATCAACGAGATTCTTAAATGAGTTTAAATGAAGTTTATCTATTCGCATCTTACACCTTCTTTGGTTTAATAAGTATTTTAGGCCATAACTTTCTAGTTGCGATTTGTTTGATTTCTACAATTTCTTTTTCTATACTCTTTAACTCCATATAAAATTTATCTACTTTATTTTCAGTATAATTAGATTCCTTAAAAAGTATTTCGGGTGTGATACCATCTGGATTTTTTTGTATTATCTCAATTAGATTCTTTTTTTCTTCTTTCATTTTCTTTCTCCTACGAGTTGGTTTTTGCTTCTTCTCCGCTTCCAGCTTCTTCTTCTCAGTTATGATGCGTTCCAACAGTTCTTCTGCTGATTCGTACGTTCGGCCTTCTTTTTCTGCCAGCTCCGCTTCGGTGGGAACCAGCTAACCGCGAAAGGCTTTAGCCATTATGCTTTGGCTCAGATTTTCTACTTGCTCGCTGATAGTTGCCAACCGTTTTTCCAGTTTATCTGCTAGCCCAAAAAGCGCATCCACCCGACGGACGATTTCATGTTGCTCTCCGAGAAGGGGAATTTCAACCTCAACAGGATAAATTAACTTGCCTGAAATAACGGGTTGTGCAGTTGAATTTGATAATTTTCCTAATTCTGATTTTATTAACAAATAATAGAGATATTCTTGTGAAATTATATCACTTTTAAAATTTGTAATAAATGCATTATCGGTTATCCACGCTCTTTCTGGTGTTAAATATATACTTCCACAATAATAACCAACTCTCCCAATAACAATCGTTGTTGTCGCAATATTTGATTCATTATGATATCCTGTTATTCCATTGCCTCCAAATACAGGTATTTCTCCTGATTTCATATTTTTTTTAAGGAGAAAATTTCCGGATTTAATTTTAATAATATCTCCAAGACAAACTTTCTTCCATGACCTAATATTTAAATTCTTCTCCCTCCACTCCTCCGTTAACTTACCGGTAACAGCAGCATTGAGCACACTATGGCGAAATTGTTTTATTAACTTTTGCACTTTCTGCAACCGTTCCTTTAGCTTTTCCACTCTCGGCAGCACTGCATCTAATTTGGCAGCAATGCGATGCTGTTCAGCTAAAGGGGGGAGGGGGAATGGCATATCGCTTAATTTGGTTGCATTTACATTTGGAATTGCAATTCCAGACTTGAATCCGGAAATATAATCCCAATAGATATTTGAATTTAAGTAGTATTCTGCAAATTGAGGATTTATCAAAGGTTTAAAACGTATTAGATAAGATGCAAAAACTGTTTTATTAATCAAATCATCTTCTCTTATTCGATAACTCAGTCCAATTGAACCAGCACGTGAAACTAAAACATCATTTATATTGATTTGATATTTTTCAATATCTTCAGGTTCTTTTTCACAAAATGGTACACTTTTCCAGTTCACAGGTACATTAGATATATCTGTAGTTCTGAGGAGTTTAATTTCACCTTCTGGGTTAGAACTCGTCGTCCAGCCATACTGCGGTTTTGTACAAACGATTCCGAGTTTTGATTCAACCCATCCTTTAGGTAAAGCGTTATTCATTCCCGTTCTCCAGCAAATCGAGGATTTCCTGTAATTCATCGATGCAGGCGTTCAGTTCTGTGATAGATTCGGAAGCCAGCAGGTCGGGTTCGGGCAGGTTGTCATTATTTCCCAGGCTTTCATCTTTCAGCCAGGTAATATCCAGGTTGTAATTTCGTTTGGCAATTTCTTTTGCATTATAATTGCGAAAGCGTCCGCTTTCATCGGTTGCTTCTCTTTTTGCTCTGCCGTCGGGGTCTTTACCATAACGGGAGATAAAATCTTCAAACATCTTCTCTGTGAGAGGACGATCTTTTTTGGTTACACCTGGAATATTTGTACGGTTGTCGTAGATCCACACCTCTTCGGTTTTGGGTCCTTTCTGGAAGAAGAGCACATTAGCTTTCACGCCCTGGCTGTAAGGAGTAAATGTTCCATTTGGTAATCTCAACAAAGTGTGCAGGTTGCAATCTTCCATCAGGTTTTTTATTACTTCTCCTGCCTGATCGGCAAAGAGCACATTATCCGGCAGCACCATGGCAGCACGTCCCCCTAGTTTAAGGATAGTAACTACATGCTGTATAAAATTTAATTGTTTATTACTTGTTTCTACGGTAAAGTCACCACGGGTGGGAATCTGGTTTGCTCCTTTGGTGCCAAATGGCGGATTGGTAAGAATACAATCGAAACGTAATCCGCTGTCCGGTTCATAAATACTGTCACCCAGCACGATCTGAGGTTCAATACCATGCAGGAACATATTCATCAAGGCCAGTCTTCTGGGTCGCGGTACCAGCTCCTGTCCATGAAAGGTTTCTTTCCGGATGCGTAGCAATTGGCGTTTATCGAAAGATTCTGAGTATTTTTTCATCCACCATTCATAAGCTACCATTAAGAAACCTGCTGTACCGCAAGCCGGGTCGCAAATTGTAAAATCTTTAGTTACGAGCGGATCTGGCTGCATCACTTCCACGATGGTTCGAATAAGCGGGCGGGGAGTGAAATACTGTCCCGCACCTTTTTTGCCTTCACTGGCAGCTTTTTCCAGCAAGCCCTCAAATGCTTCGCCTTTCACATCGATTTCCAAAGAAGTCCATTCGATCTCATCGACCATGTTCAACACTTTTTTCAAATTTACAGGATTGCTGAAACGGGGAATTGCCTGCACAAAAATTTCACCCAGAATGCCTTCGGAATCACGCAGGTTTTGTAAAATCTTTGTATAATGATTCAGCAATTCAATTCCCGAAAGATTGATCAGACTTTGCCAATTATATTTCTTGTTTACTTCTACCTTGCGTTCATCTGCCATTTTTAAAAAGAGCAGATAAGTAAGCTGTTCAATATAATCACCGTAATCGATACCGTCGTGCCGTAAAGTGTGGCACATGCCCCAGAGTTTGTTGGTTATGTCCATTAATTAAAATCCTGTTTCTTATTTTTATGCTGCCACAGCAGCGTTTATCTTTTTTATTAGTTCTGTTAATTTGTCGCCAAAAACCCGTTTTGCTTTTTTCTTCCCACCATGGCGGGTGAAAGCAGGATGTCTGCCGAAGTCATCTTCTTCCAGAGCCAGGTTATTGATGAGATAATGCTTTATGTAGTCGGACCACTTTTGTTGTTCATCGTTCAAATCCATTGTTGCTGAAATTGTTTGCATTGCCAGTTCGATGCGTTCGGTGGCGTTCAATATAGGCACGTCGAAATCGGCTGCATGTTTCACCATTGAAATGATATCAGGAAGTGGTTTTTTATAGATATATTCATGAGCACGTTGCAGGTCTTTTTCCTTGAATCTATTTTTCTTGAGAGCCTGTCGCAATTCTTCCAGAGCTTCATAATTCCAACCTTGCGGTTTATTCAGCAAAATTTCAATTGCTTGAATATGTTCGGGATTTTCTTTCACAAATCGTTCAAAGGATTTTAGGTAATCTTCCGGTTTTTCATACGTATCACCAACAGAAAAAACCTGTTCACTGCTCACCTCATCTACTACTTCATAACCTTTATAAAAGAGTTTCTTGGGACGTTTGTAGTTGGTAAGCAGCTTTTGGAAATCTTCATCACGCAATAATTTCATGGTTTTTATAAAATCATTCTTAATGTTCGAGCGCAGGTTGTCAGCATATTTTTTCATATCACCATCAGGAATGAATTCTGCGAATTGCTCGATTGCTTCTCCGCCCATATTTTGTTCGATGCGGCGCAGTCGTTTAATGAGAACGGAGATATTATATTCTCTATCCTGGTTATTGTAGATACGTTCGATCAGGTCGTGAAAAGTTAGGATTTCTTTGGCAAGCTGCACATTGAACTCGGTTGCATTCTTGAAATACTCGATCAACGAGCCATCGAAACAATCGAAGATAACAAAATGATCTTTATGGATTTCATCGCAACGTCGTGTTCCCCTTCCCAGCATCTGAACCCAGAGAATACGGGATTTAACCATTCGAAGAAAAACAATAAATTCAATAGCCGGAATGTCCACTCCAGTGGAAAGCATATCGACAGTAACTACAATCTTGGGACTCTTACGATTGCGGAATTCCCGAATTTTTTGCAGAGGACGATCTACTGAAGGGCTGCCGGTGATCTTTTTCACAAAATCATCTCCGCGTCCAAATATCTCTTTGCAAGTGTGCACGATTTCATCACAATGAGAAATGTGAGGTATATCATTCACAGCAAAAACCAAGGTTTTTGGGAAATGTCCCTTTTCTTTTTCAAATTTTTCTGCATATTTTTTCAGTTCATTGATGATTTTTTTGGTACTATCCGGAGCAGTGATTTTCACTTCGATTTCACTGGAAGCGAATTCACGTTCATCTTCCAGTTCATCCAGAGTTTCTGCACCTGTTTCGGTATCTATCTCTCCCACCAGTTCTCCTTCTTTTAAGAAGGCACCTTCTATCTTAACTTTAGAATTTATCTTAACTGCATCATAATCGACCAGGTAACCATCTTCAAGTGCTTGATCGGTCGAATATGAATAGATTTTGTGCGTAAACATAGCCATTGTATGAGCAGCTGGAGTTGCGGTTAAACCTATCTTAACAGCATCGAAATGATCGAGTGTTTTCTTCCAAGCTCCGGTTTCACTGGCGGAATATCCACGATGACATTCATCGGCAATTATCACATCAAAAGCGTGAATTGGAATATCCAGAACATCAATATCGGGTTCGTATTCTTCATTATTCCAGCCCTCTTTACCAAATAGATTCATCATCATACGCTGGATAGTGGAAACATAAACAAAAGTGTGTTTTTCCTGGGGGTTTGTAAGGTATTCATTGGGCATTACTTTACTGTCGTATTTAGTATTCTCATCAAAATCTTCTTTCTGAAACTTCTGGCTATAGACTTCATACTCTTTATCGAGTTTCAAACCATCCGGCGTGTTGAATGATGTCATTGTAGTAACAGCCTGTGCTGCTAAAGCCCGTCGATCAACCAAAAAGAGAATACGTTTGGCATAGCCCGATTTAAGCAGACGATAGATGAGAGATACTATTGTGAAAGTTTTTCCGGTTCCGGTAGCCATTGCCAGCAGCATTTTCTGTTTGTTTTGCAGTAATGCCTTTTCTATTGCTTCAATAGCTTCTACCTGATAATAGCGAAGCATTTTTATTTCAGAAACAGAATTACCCTGCAACCAAGTTTCAGCATTCTGATCATTGTCTGCAAGCATTTTTAGAAGCGCTTGAGGTGTGTGAAAATCTGCAAGTTCTCTGCTAATGCTTGTGGTATTGCGAATATCAATAAAGAATATTTTCTTACCATTAGTTGAATAAAGAAATGGTGTTTTATATTCCCCCCATTCCCCGATAGTATTAAGAATATCTTTGGAATATCTTTTTGCTTGTTCAAGTACGTTTTCAGAACCAACTGAGATTTTCTTTGCTTCAATGAAACCTAATAATTTTCCATCTACAAAAAGGGCATAATCAGCAAAGCCGTTTTGAGTGGGATATTCCTCAACTGCATGGTTAGATAAAGTGGAATAATCTAATACTTTTTTTGCGTGAATAATTTTCCAGCTTTTGTTAAGCTTTGTATCAATTCTTTTTTTTCTGGTTGAAGCTTCTGTTTCATTCATAAAATTCTATTTAATTTAACCATATACCAATCCATTTTAATTCACCTTCAATTTTATATTTTAACAACCATCATTTTACAATACAGATTCTGAAAAACGTTTTTTTGATGTCAAACTGTTTTTTGTTAAACCTTGCAATGGTTATCATCCATTACCGCACAAGCTGTCATTTCTATGTAAACGGGAATCCATAAATAAATACTTTTAAATTTCCGATCATAGTTGGAAATGACAATTTTCTTGCTTTTCTTATGCTTGCCAGCCTTTGGTTGGTTTTCTTGCTTATTAAAAAAGATTTATCCGCTTTAGGCGAAGGGACAGTAGGGAGAGTTTCAGCAATCTCAAAACTCATATTCCACTCCAAATATCGGTAATATTCCCCACTGATAGATCGTATCCTGTTCATTCCGGAATTGATTCCAGTAAGATATTGCCGCATTCTTCCGATTGTAAACATTCCAGACGCTGATATACAGAACAAGGTTTGTTCGATTAAAATGAAAACGCCTGTCAAAGCGGATATTCAGTGAGTGATAATCCGGATAGTGTTTTTAAATATTAAAAGAGGTTAAGAAATATCAGATGGGAAAAAGTATCTCAAAGATGATGATCAGAAGATAGATCACGGTCATCCTGATCTTCAGGACGATACCCAGTTCGAGTTCCAACGATTTACCGATCTGGTGAATAGCGTAATCGATGCAAAAGAATATTACTGCTGCTATGATCTGGAACCTGCCCCGCAAACTGGAGAAAAACAGGTAGGATAATATCCAGATAATCGTACCGTAGAAAAAACTTTTAAGGCGTCTGACGTTTTGGGTCTGAGCCTTTTCAATCGAACTCATTTTATCAGCTTCCTGTCTTATTTCAAGGTGCTGCCTGATCTCTGATTCTATTTTATTCATCCTGAGTCCTTAGTAAGAGCTAACTTATTTCTTGTAACTCCTATTAAATTGTCAATAAACAATTAACTTCAGGCACTCTCGAAAGAATTTCAGAATCATTGTATCCTTTCACTTCACTCTGGTTACAAAGCTGCAGCATGGCAAGTCCTAAAAAATCACTCAAAGAGAGGTTTTCTCTTTAGTTTTCTTGCCACAGAGCAACAGAGAGCACAGAGGTTTTCTCTTTGGTTTTCTTGCTACAGAGCTACTGAGAGCACAGAGGGTGTGATTGTCATCAACTGACCCGGTGAAATGTTCTACGGATTTCACAGGTTGAAAAGCAGGTGGTTAATGTGAGCAATTTAAAAATTATTTCTCTGTGGCTAATATTCTTTTTTATACTTCAGAAAATGTTCATATATCTCTTTTTTCAGCCGAACTGGTTTTCCATCTTTCACAAATACACCTTTCACGATTGCTGTATTACAAAGCTGATTTTCAGAATTAAAAATTTCGTGTTTCCATAAAGAAGATACCTTATTTAATTCTATTACGGAAGAATCGACAGTAATAATTTCTTCTAATTGGATTCCCTTTTTAAAATCCATAATAATTCGAGTAAGATAAATTGAAATTCCAAGTTCTCTTAATTTTCTAATTGGCATCTCCATTTGTTCCAAAGCATCTGCTCTTGCTTCTTCGTATATCTGCAGATATTTTGCATTATTTAAATGTCCATAAATATCACATTCAAAGCCGAAAATTTTCCGTTTATATTTCATTATATCCTCCACATTATTTTATACAACTCGTTACATTTTCTTAAAAAAAATTTCCTGATTGAACATATCACTGTCAAGAATAATTGCAAAAATAAAAAGAATAATACAAATTGTTTGACACGGATTTCTTTATAATTAAAAAAAGTAATTGAAAATAATAAGGAGGAATTATGCGGAAGATAACAGTTATTCTAATCATTTTGAGCTTATCCGTTTGTCTTGTTGCCCAGCAAAGTCAACAACCTACAAAGGTTACAAAAGTGAAGACAAAGAAAATTAACTACAAAAGTGAACACCACAGGTTGATTAAGGAAAATGAAGAGTTGAAGGAATCTAACCGATCATTAACAGACGAGAACGTAAAACTGAAGAAAGCAAGTGAACTGTATCGAACCAAGAACGGCAATCTGGTTGCTCAACAAAGAAAGAAGAACATTAAAATTCAGGAACTGAAAGATGAAAACAGAACACTGAAAAAAGAAAATGCAGAGTTAAAAGAAGAACTTAAAAAATACAAACCGAAAAAGAAGAACATTATAAAAGCCCAGAAAAAGAAAGTTGAACAGAAATAAAAAAACAGGGGAGCTGAAAGGCTCCCCATTTTTATAGATCGATGAAATTTTCTCGAAAAAAATTCCTGTCATCTGGCAAGGCAAAACAGGAAAAGATCCTATTGGAATTCATCAGGGAGATTGAACATAACTGGCAGTGTGAATCTACTCGATTGGAACTTTTAAAAGAATTCAACAATTGTTTGAATTTTGCGGGTTACGAAATCGATCTCGATATCAAGCTGCTGTCTTTACGGGAGTTCCTTTCTTTTGCAGTACCTTTTGAACGCCGCTTTGGGAAAGAATTGAAAGATGATGATATCCTTGTTCTGAAAATTGACGGTCAAAGAAACTATCAGCCCAAGTTGCCGCTTTATTTGATCCTGGATAACCTGCGTTCTTCATTCAACGTCGGTTCGATTTTCCGGACTGCAGAATGCTTTGGAGTTTCAAAGATATTTTTATGTGGTTACACTGCCACGCCGGAAAATCCCAAAGTCTGCAAAACTGCGATGGGAACAGAGAATTATGTTGAATGGAAGAGATACGATACCACCGGAAAGGCTATTGAGTTTCTAAAAGAGAACGGTGTGAAAATTTATGCTCTCGAAACAACTTCTAATGCAAGGAATATTTCAAAAGTTGAATTTGAAAAACCTTGTGCTTTGATCCTGGGCAATGAAGCTCTCGGAATTTCCAAAGAAGTTCTGAGATCGGCAGATGAGATCGTGAGCATTCCTGTTTCCGGCTGGAAAAATTCATTGAACGTTGGTGTAACAGCAGCTATTTGTTGTTATGAAATAAGCAAGCAGTGGGGAGATTGTAGCCGCTGATCTTCGCTGATAATTACGGATAAATCCACCAAAGGCGGATAAAAAATCTTTATCTTGTATCCAAGCCTCTGCTTGGATACATATATACATTCCACACACTCTATGGGGCTTTGAAACGAAAATATATCAATTCGAGAGAATTTGTACTAATCGGTGGTTTCTTTCTTTTCCTTTTTCTTCTCAATCTTAAAATATTTATTTCCATCCTTACGGATCAACCTGTATCTTATAAGAGCATCCAGAATGATCTTTGCAAAATATTTATCAGATTGAAACAGGCAATCATCCGGGAAACTCTTTTTCATTTCGGTTGTACTTGTTCTATCGATAACTTCCAGTACATCGTAAAAAGTGATTCCTTTGTCTGTGATCTTTTGTAATATCTTTCTCTCTATTGGTCTCATATTAACCTGATATAATTTTTTTTTGGACAAAAAATAGCCGCCTGCAATCTTGTCAAAGATTATGAAAAAGGTTCTGATAATAGTTTATTATTGGCCTCCGGGTGGAGGCGCTGGTGTTCAACGCTGGTTGAAGTTCGTAAAATATCTTCCTCAGTTTGGATGGATGCCTACTGTAGTCACCACAAAAGACGGAGACTATCCGGCAATAGATGAATCTCTGCTCGATGAAATACCGGATGAGATCGAGGTCATTCGAACAAAGACTCTTTCTTTTGGACAGTTCTTCAGAACTTTTGCAGGAAAGAACGAAGATGTTCCGTACGGCAGCCTGGAAATTAAGAAAAGTGACAACTTTTTAAAAAAACTTATCATCCTTTTCAGGATCAATTTCATAGTTCCGGATGCTCGGAAATTATGGAACAAGTATGCTTTCAAAGCTGCCGGAAAGGAATTGCTTTCTAATAAATATGAAGCAGTTATCACGTCCGGTCCGCCGCATTCCACGCATCTGATTGGATTGAGATTAAAGAATAAATTCAAGATTAACTGGATTGCCGATTTCCGTGATCCCTGGACGAAGATCGATTACCTCGATAGAATTAAACGGTTGTTCATAACCAAATTCCTGGATAGAAAATTGGAGAAGAGCGTAGTTAGAGGATGTGACAGAATAATTACTATAAGCAGGAAAATTACCGAAGGTCTTAATGCGGGTGACAAAGCCGATGTTATCCCCAATGGTTTCGATCCTGTCGATTTCAAAGATATTAAAAGAAAGAATTCTAAGGATCATTTTAATATGGATTATTTTGGTAACATCACGATCGAACGTGATCCTTCGTCGATTCTAAAAGCTGTTTATATGCTTCGGGAAAAAGGAATTATAAATATAAGAATGAACTTTTGGGGAAATGTATCAGCAGAAGTGAGATCGAAAATAAATGAACTGGATAAAAACAGTGTTATAAATATTCATTCCTATATTCCGCACAACGAAATGCTGAAAGAGATGGTAAATTCTTCATTGCTGCTACTTGTGATAAATAATGTACCGGATAACCGCGGTATTTTAACCGGTAAGATCTATGAGTACCTGGCAGCACAAGTGCCTGTTCTGGGTTTGGGACCACAAGATGGAGAAGCAGCAGGTATCCTGAAAGAAACAAATGCCGGTAAAATGTTTGATTATGAAAATGTAGAAAAAATAGCAGATTTCATAAAAGAAAAATACCAAAACTGGCGAGAGGGAAAGACTTTTTCTGCATCAATAGAAATCGAAAAATACAGCAGGAAAAAGCAAACTAAACAACTTACGGAAATTCTGGAAAAACTCTAATTCGAGTTCAATTTTCAGGCAAAATAAAAGATTCTCGTTCGGAATTCTAACCTGAATAGTTCGGATTGAAAACCATTACAACAACAAAAAAAGCCCCGATCTCACGGGGCTTATATTTTATCTTCGTTACTTTTATTTCATCAATCCCAGCCAGTCACCCAGCAGGAACTGTATCCTTCCGATAAGCAGCGAGATACGCGCCATCACGGTGTAGCCGAATGAAGCACCGAATCCCACCATCATATACCAGATGCCGATATTAGTAAATTTTCCATATGCACCTTTATGTTCTTTCGAGAAGAAGAAATACGTAAGGATAGTAACGGTTCCGATAAAGATTAGAATTGCATTGATGGTAACCAGCGGCAGCATTGCGCTTCTCATCTGCACAAGCACATACGCATGCATAGACATCGGAACGCCCATACCCACGATAGCCATTCCGAATACGATTGGATATCTGGAAAGCCAGCCAAGGTTCTTTGAAAATCGGAAGATATAGAGTGAACCCATAATGGCCGGTATCAGTATCATTAATTTCATCTCAACGAATATCTTTCTATAAACAAATGGAATAAATGCAGTCTCATAAACAAGAGGAATTGCGTATCCCATCGAAACACCAATAAATACAGCTTCTGCAAATTTATAGAATGGATTGTCCTTATAAAGGAATGAAAAGATGCTCAATGTAAAGAAGGCTGCTACGAAAGTGCTAATTGTTTCTAATGACATGTTTCCTCCTGCCTTATGCTTTTTTCTTTTT
>JAUVLE010000274.1 GCA_030595905.1 Candidatus Cloacimonadota bacterium
GTTTGCTCAAATTATGTATCTGGCTTTCTTCTCTGTTAATTTTACGATTTTATTTCGTTTTCTCATATGGGGGAAGATAAGTGCATAAAGTCAAAGATTTCGGGATTATACATGCAGCAAATCCATCGGTAAACATAAATACTATAACATAAGTAAGTAGATATGTAGATAGATATTTAATTACATATAGGAGTAAGTAATTAGATGTGAGGACACAAGGTGAAAATAAATGGCATATTTTACTAAGAAAATAAAATCTGATGAAGATTATGAGTTAATTAGTGCTGAATGGTTGGATACATTACTTTTTGGCGAAGAGATTATTTCGAATTCCCAAATTGATGTTAACATTGAATTACTTAAAATAGGTATCCAATTCCAGAATTTGTGGAATTTTAAAGATTCAAATGATCTTGTATTAAAAAAAATATTACAAGTTTCCGGAGTAAGAAATTATATCAAAATAAATGAATATGATAATAAACTTTGGTTTAATCGGGAAGCATTTGAAGAAATGATCGATATGCTGAAAATTGTAAATTTAATTTCACTTGGTGATAAAAATTCCAGGAAGAAAAGTTTCGAAAAATTTATTGATAAAATTCGAAAAGCAAAAGGAAAATCAGATTATCAGGTAGAGAAATTAATTAAAAATATCCTGGAGGTTTAGATGGTAAAAAATGCAGGATCCGATGCTAATAAATTGATGCATAATGATATTTCCACCGAATACACAAAGATTGTAAAGACATCCAATAAACCCAAGATCCTTATTTGCACACCGGAAGTTACCGAACTTCCGGAAGGTATGGGAAATGCTGCTAATCTTGTTGCTGCCAAAGGTGGTGGACTGGGAGATATTTCTGCAAGCCTTATCCGAAATATTAATGAAAATAAAGATTATGAATTGCATATCGTTCTGCCAAAATATGACAGCAAGATTAAAAAAGTTGCAGCGATAACAAATCAGCAGATCGATAGGTTGGCTGTTGTTCTAAGCGGGAAAGGAATTCATCTTGTTAATGATAGTGCTTTTTCCTATTTGAATGCTCCTTATGATGATTCCGCAATACACACTCCTGCTCGCAGATCGCTTGCATTTCAACGACATATCATCAATCTACTTCTTGATTTTATACAGCCGGATATTGTTCATTGTAATGATTGGATGACCGGTTTGATCCCGGCAGCTGCAAGATCAAAAGGGATAAAATCATTATTTACGCTTCATAATATTTTCACGGAAAAACAGACATTGATGAACATCGAATTAAGCGGGATCCGTCCAATGGATTTTGTTGATTGGCTATATTTTGAAGAATTTCCGGATAATATAAAAGAAGATTGGGAAAAGCATTTCAAAACCAATAAAGTAAATTTTACGGCAAGTGCCGTTTTCGCTGCTGATCATTTCAATACGGTAAGTGAAACATTTTTGGAAGAATTATATCACAATGTTTTTCCTGATATTGTATCAAGACCACTTTATAATGTGATCAAGAATAAATATGAAGAAGGCAGGGCGAGTGGAATTTTAAATGCTCCCAACGATACTGTTAATCCAAAGGTTATGCCTGGAATCATTAATTATAACAAGCATACAATGAAAGATAATAAAGCTTTGAATAAGGAACGTTTCCAACAAGAAATGGGATTGCCAGCCGAACCGGGAACACCACTTTTTTTCTGGCCTAATCGTCTCTATTATCAAAAAGCCCCCGACCTTCTTATAAATAATTTGGAAGATTTTTTTTCAAAATATAAAATGCAGGTAGCTTTTGTGGCAAATGGTGATACTAAACTGGAAAATAAACTGAAAAAATTACAGAAAAAATATAGTCGAATCAGTTTTATGAATTTTAATGAAAAGCTTAGTAACCTGGGAAAAGCTGCTGCTGATTTCATTTTAATGCCTTCCCGATATGAACCTTGCGGACTTCCGCAAATGGAAGTACTTCGCTTTGGAACTTTTCCGATAGTTCGTTCTACCGGCGGGCTTAAAGACACGATCACTCATTTAGATGTTGAGAAAAATATTGGGAACGGTTTTGTCTTTAAAATTGCCGATAAAGCCGGATTGGAATTTGGCATAAAAGAAGCATTGAAATTCTATAAATTGCCACTAGAAACTCGGATTAAACAGATGCAGAGAATTATGAATGAATCGAAAAGAAAATTCAATTTGAAGAATACTGCTGATAAATATATGCAAGTTTATGATAAATTGATCAAAGAAAAGAGAGATGGGAAATAGATGAATTTTGAAAGGTCGGGTGGGATTTTACTGCATATCACATCACTTCCGGGTAAATATGGTATTGGAAATTTAGGAAAAGAAGCATATGATTTCGTAGATTTTTTATCTAAAGCTAAACAAAAATTATGGCAGATATTACCTACCGGACCCACAGGTTACGGCGATTCTCCTTATCAGATTTTTTCTGCTTTTGCCGGAAATCCACTGTTTATTGATCTGGATAATTTGGTAGAGAGAAAATTACTCTCACAAAAAGATCTGGTTCACGATCTTCAATTTAACAATAGAAAAGTAGAGTACGAAAAGGTTAGAAAATTCAAAGAAGACAAATTGAAAATAGCGTTTAACAATTTTGATCTCGAGGAAACAAAATTTAAAAATTTCAAAGTACAGGAATCCTGGTGGTTTGATGACTTTGCACTTTTTATGTCACTGAAAGAGTATTTTAATGGAAAAACCTGGAACGAGTGGGATGAAGAAATCAGACTTCATCAGCAAGGAGCTGTAGATTATTATTGTAAACATCTAAAAAAAAAGATTGATTATCATAAATTTTGTCAGTTTATTTTCTTTGAGCAATGGGAAAAATTGAAGTCATACACAAATAAAAAAGGTATTAAAATAATCGGAGATATTCCAATATTTGTTTCTGCTGATAGTTCTGATGCCTGGGCAAATCCCGAAATTTTCCAATTTGATAATAATAATATTCCAATCAAAGTTGCAGGTGTACCGCCAGATTATTTTAGCGAAACCGGGCAATTATGGGGAAACCCGCTTTATGATTGGAAAGTTTTGGAAGAACAAAATTTTAGTTGGTGGACACAAAGATTCAAATCGATGCAAAAGCAGGTTGATATAATGCGTGTAGATCATTTTCGTGGTTTTGAAGCTTATTGGGCAGTTCCTGCCGGAGAGAAAACAGCAATTAACGGGGAATGGGAAAAAGCACCGGGTGAAAAGTTATTCGGAACAGTTCTAGGTGAGTTGGTC
>JAUVLE010000102.1 GCA_030595905.1 Candidatus Cloacimonadota bacterium
CGAGACGTTTTTTGATGGTCTTCCAATTTATAATTACAATATCACTGATTCTGGGAACGCTTATCATTTATTCACAAATGAAATTCATGGTTAATAAAAATCTCGGCTATGATAAAGAACATATTTTGTATTTCTGGATGAATTCTGATTTGAAAGAGCACAATGAATCTCTCAAACAGAAATTATTGGAAAACACTGAAATAAAAGAAGCTGCTATCGTTCATTCTTTACCCGGTAATTTCATAATGGAATGGGGACGCAATCTCGATAGCGGAACGCATGTAACCTTCTTCAGTGTACCTTGTGATGAGGATTATATGAAGCTCCTTAATTTAGAAATAATCGAAGGTCGCGATTTTGATCCTGATTTGGAATCGGATAAGAATGCCTTTATTATCAATGAAGCGTTTGCCAAAAAATTTGATTTAAAAGATCCTTTAACGGAAAGTGTACAGGGGAAAAAGATTGTCGGAATAGTGAAAGACTTCACTTTCCAGAGTTTACACCATTCGATCAAACCGATGGCATTTACATATTTCTCAGATTGGTCCTGGATGGTTAGTATAAAAGTAATGGGAAATGATATTGAAAACGCCAAAAAGATTATCAAAAGCTGTTGCAGTGAATTTTCCGACGAGAAAGTTCGAGTAGGATTTCTGGATGAAGATATTGAAGCAAAATATGCGAATGATAAACGTTTTAGTTTAATATTTACTATCTTCAGTGTGCTCGCAATTTTCATTTTCGGTCTGGGGTTACTTGGGCTCATCTCATTTGAAGTAAATAGAAGAACCAAAGAGATCGGAATTCGTAAAGTATTGGGAGCAACTCCTTTGGAAATTATTAATCTCTTTAATAAGGAGCTTTTTATTTTACTTGGAATTTCATCTGTCATTGCCTGGATTTTAGGATATTATCTGTTATCCGGCTGGCTTCAGAATTTTGCTTTCCGAATTCAGATTGGAGTGTGGCATTTTATTTTGTCAGGTTTTATTACAGCTTTTATTGCTTTATTCACTTTTTCATTTTTGGCATATAAAGCCGCCAATGCAAATCCGGTGGATGCGTTGAAGTATGAGTAAACTTTTGGAGTACACCAACCGTGTTGGTTTCAAGCGACATAGTCGCTTTCGGTTCGGAAATAGGAGAATATTATGTTTAAAATTATTCAAAAATACCGACTCGAGATTTTTTAAATCTTTGCGAACATAGCGTCCTTTGCGGTGTAATAAAGGAGAAGAAATGAGAGAGGTTGTATTATCAATTCCAACATTGGAAGCAGAACAAAACGTTGAGATCGATGTACGGATCAACGGCAGGAAAAAAACCTTGAAATACAGGGTTGAGATCATTCATTGGAAAGGGACAGAACCAACTTCGGAAGAGAAAGTTATGGTTCTTCGACATGCAATAAAAGATTACGATAAAGATTGGGAACCGATACAGATCGGAGCTCCCAATGATGACAAGATCCCGCTCATGTTCCGAAAAAAAGTATTGCTAAATAAAGCAGCATAATCACTGCTGGTCTTAGAAAAAATAAAAGAGGTAATAATATGAAAAAAATACTGTTAATACTCATTATGTTTCCTGTGTTGATCTTTGCACAGGAGTACACGCTGGAACAATTAATAGAAACAGGACTGGACAAATCGTATGATATTCAAAGCGAGCTCGCAAATAACAAGAATTCCGCCAGCTATCTACGCAGCAGCTTGTATGGTGTGTTGCCATCTGTTTCGATCTCTGCGGGAAAAGATAAGTACCTTGATGCCGACGATCCTGAATGGGATGCAAACGCATCACTCTTCATTAGTAAAAGCATCTTTCTAAATGAACCTACCTATTTCAATATCCACACCTCCATCCTGGATAAGAAAAATGCTGATCTATCTCTGGATGAAAAAAGGAAGCAGATAGCTTATTATATTTTTTCCGGTTACCTGAATGTGCTGGAATCACAGAAAATCCTGGGGATACAAAAAAAGAACCTGGAACTTCAGCAAAAGATATTTAACCAGGTAAAAGTACAATATGATGCCGGTGAGAAATCACTACTGGAACTCAAACAGAGCGAGATCTCGCTTATCGATTATGAAATTGCTGTGAACGAAGCTGAAAATTCACTTTTCAAAACCAGAAAAGATCTTTTTTCTTACCTGAATATGACAGACGAAGGATATGATTTTGTGGAGCCGGAATTTGACATTTCCGATGAAAAATTTTCCTTCCAATCTAATAATGCTTTGCTTCAAAAGAAAAACAGCCTTAACAGCAGCAAGGTCCGCCTGGTTCAAACAATGATGGACTTCCTGCCATCCCTTACCCTAAGCTATTCTGTACTTCATAATGATGACAACGATATTAACGCTTATAGTGATTATTTACGAACCAGTAATACACTCTCTATCTCTGCTAGCTACGACATCTTTAACCTGTTGGAAAAAGGAGAAGCATATTCACGTTCAAAGCGAAATCTCAGGGTACAAAAAATAGATTTTGAAACCAATAAAAGAGATTACGCTATCGAATTAACCAATCTTCAGAACGACCTGGAAACACTAAAACGATCGTACACCCTGTACTCTGATAAATTGAAATTGGCGGAAGATAATTTGAATATGGCTCAGGAGCAGTACAGGCTGGGAATGATCAGCCTGCTGGATATGGATAGAGCAAAGATAGATCACCAGAATGCCCAGCTTTCATATAATAATCATCATTATAATCTGTTACGAAAACAGGAAGAGATCAACTTGCTGCTGTCCAGTAAAATTCTGGGGAAGTGGTAACCCCGTAAAAGCAACCAAGATTCCCGATCCAGTCGGGAATGACAATTATGTTTCTCTTCCTTGTCATTCCCATAACAATGGGAATCCATGAACTTATTTGAAGAAGAAATCAATTGCAGGTTCAATCATTTTGATTGAATCGTAATATTTATAACCTTCAAAGCATATATTGAAAGGAGTAAAATGCAGAATCTGGAAAAGAAACTAAAAGAGATTAAAAGCTTTGATAATATAATTGCTATCGATAATTCTAAACGTGCAGAAAAAGTATTTAAAGATAAGTTTAAGGATGTGGAATTCCAGATCATGGATGCTGCAAAAATGTCTTTTCAAGATGAAACTTTCGATACAGTTTGTCTCTCGAATTCACTTCATCACATGCCAGATCTCGATAAAACACTAAATGAGATGAAGCGTGTATTAAAAAAAGATGGAAATTTCATAATCAATGAAATGCTTTCCAACCAGCAGGATGAAACCCGGAAATCACATGTTCTTCTACATCACTGGTGGGCAAAGATAGATACGATATTCGGTGAGAAGCATGATCCCACCTTTTTTAAAGATGAGATAAAAACAATAATTGATTCCTTGGAGCTTGCCGATTATGATTTAATCGAATATGCTTGAGATGTTGAAAATACCAAAGAGGAAAAACTTATAAACGGACAACTGAAGGTCATCGAGATGGGTCTGGAAAGAATAAAGGATAGAAAAGAATATTCATCCTTAAAAACAGAAGGTGAACAAATAAAAGAACATATAATCAAAAACGGATTTGCACCGGCATCTGCTGTATTTATTGTTGGAAAGAAATAGAGAGATATTGTAGCTCGTTCACTCTTGAACGAGCATATTTTAATTTTCCCCGGGTATCGAAGGAATATTGAGCATTGTTCTTTTCACATTAGCCGGTATAGGATTATACTTGTTGAGAAGAATAAGTATGAGGGTTTTCTCTATACAACGGGGAGCATATCCTTCACAAGGTTTCATAAATCCAGAATCCAACCATTGCGAAGGTCGAGAAAAGCAAGAAGCTTCACAACCATTCGCAAGGTCTTTTCCCAGTTCAACCAATCTATTCTTTTATTCTCTTCATCCTCTTAGCAACAATACTATAAATTACAGGAATAACTATCAGAGTAAGGAAAGTAGCACTGATCAGCCCACCGATAACCGTGAGTGCCATAGGTGCTTTCAATTCTGAACCTTCACCGCTGCTGATAGCCATAGGCAGCATCCCGCCAATTGTAGTAATAGCAGTTATCAGAACCGGGCGTAACCTGTCCATTCCACCCTGCAGGATAGCTTCATATTTTACCATTCCACTCATCCGCAATTGATTAATATGGTCGATAAGCACGATACCGTTATTCACCACAATACCAGCCAGAATAATCACTCCAACGAAACTAACTACGGAAAGGGTTGTTCCTGTAATCCCTAATATCATCATAACTCCGATAATTGCCAGCGGCATGGTGAACATAACTATGAACGGCTGCCGCAGCGATTCAAATTGAGATGCCATTACACTGTAAACCAGGATGATAGCCAGCAGCAACGCTCCTGCCAGAGTGACAAATGCTTCCTGCATATCTTCGTAAGCTCCCCCAAAATCTAAATAATAACCAGAAGGAAGATTCTCCTCGATATCAGCAATGGCTTTCTGAATTTTTTTCACAGTCCCACCCATATCATTCGTACCGGTCACACCGGCAGAGATCAGAACTTTCCTGCTCTGTTTCTCGTGGCTTATTTTACGTGGTCCCTCAGCCGGTTCAAGGTGGGCTATCTGGTTTAAAGGTACGGAAAATCCCAGAGGAGAGATTATGGAAAAATGCATTATATCTTCGAAGCTGTTGCGTTTTTCTTTTTCCAGGCGTACTGTGATGTTTATCTCTTCCCCGCTTTTTCGGAAGATCCCGCAAAGCGTTCCCAGGGAAGATGTTTTAATAGAAGAAGCGATCTGTGTGGCTGTTAGCCCGTACTTAAAAGCTTTATCTTTATCAATTACGATATGATATTCGGGTTTCCCTTGCTTCATACTGTTAACAACATCCGTAACATGTTCTACTTTGTTCATGCGTTCTTCTATCAATAGAGAAAGTTCTTTCAATTTATCCAGATCTTTTCCATAAATACTAACCTCAATTGGTTTAGCTCCTCCTCCACCCATCATTTCTTCGCTGGACATAAAGTTGAATTCGGCACCTTCTACCTTTGGAAGTTTATTGCGAACCTGTTCCTGTATTTCTTTGTAGGTCAGTTCGCGGTCAGATTGTTCATGTAACCTTACGAAAACCTGTGATTCATTCACATCCTGCGGATTAGTTGGATCTGCCAATGCCTGCGCATCACTCATCGGACCTACCATTATCATTACATTCATAACTCCTTCTGTTTCAATAAAGACATCTTCGATCTGCTTTATCACAGCATCGGATTCATCCAGAGGAGTTCCTGTAGGCATTTTTACATTCAAAATCATAAATGGAATGTCGCGTTCCGGCATGAATTCCGTTCCAATGATACCTAAAATAGGAATAAGAAGAGTGAGCAGAAAAAGTATTCCTACTGATATAAGAGTTTTAGTTTTGTGAGCCAATCCCCAGATAAGCACTTTTTTATACCTGTTTTTAATTCCTTCAAAAAAAGCTTCCGACCTGTCAACCTGCGGTCTGTCTCTTGCTTTACGGAAAATAATCGATGCGATCACAGGTACAATGGTAAGCGAAACAAAGAGTGACGCAGCCAGTGAAAATGCAACTGTAAGTGCAAGTCCACGAACCAGGATACCTGTCATTCCCTCGGCAAAGATCATGGGGAAGAACACAGCAATAGTGGTAAGAGTGGAAGCTGTGATAGCCATTGCAACTTCACTTGCACCAACCTTAGCAGCCTGGAACTTTTTTTTCCCCATCTCCAGATGACGATAGATATTTTCGATAACCACAATGGAATTATCCACCAGCATTCCCACGCCCAGTGCAAGACCTCCCAACGTCATTATATTCAGTGTGAAATTAGCCAGGTATATAGGAATGAACGTTGCTACAACTGAAATTGGAATCGCTAATGAAATTGCCAGTGTCGGTCGCCAGTTACGAAGGAACAAGAACATGATAGCAATAGCCAGGATACCACCAACTATCAGGTTAGCTACGGCTCCTGACGTAATTCTGAATATAGGAAGCCCCATATCCATTACCAGGTAGAATTCAAGGTCATCTTCAAATTCTTCTTCGATAAGAACAACCTCTTTTTTTACACGATCGGTTACTGTGAGAGTGTTTGCTCCAGACTCTTTGGCAACAATGATCATAGCTGTTGGAATTCTGTTAGTTCTAAATCTATTACGTCTTTCTTTAAAGCCATCCTTCACTGAAGCTATGTCCTTCAGATAAATTGTTTTACCGGTGTTAGTAAGCTTTATCGGTAAATTATTTATCTCTTCAATCGATTTGTATTGAGCCATTGTTCTCAGCAGGAATTCGTCTTTTCTTTTCTGGATGTGCCCGGCAGACATATTCAGGTTCCCTGCCGCCACTATCTGCACAATATCATCGATGGAGATATTATATTGTTCGATCTTTTCTTTATCTACGACGATCTGTTTTTCCAGTTCATCACCACCGTATATCATCACTGTTCCAACACCTTTCAGGTGTTTGAGTTTAGTAGATATTTCATCTTCCAGTATTTTACGGAGTTCGTAAGTATCTTCCGCACCGGTTACACCATACATCAATATCGGCATCTGCGACAGGTTGAATTTCATCACAAGCGGTCTGGATACATCGTCAGGAAGATAATCTGTTATCTGATCGATCACGTCCCGCAGGTCTTGTGCTGCAAAATCCAGGTTAGTTCCCCAGTTGAATTCAACCATTATCAAGGAAGCATTTTCCAAACTTTCCGATTTTATAGTTTTTATATTTTTTACAGAAGCAATTGCCGTCTCGATCGTTTCCGTTACCGTCTCTTCAATATCCTGTGGCGATGCTCCATAGTAGGAAGTAACGATCGAAATGACCGGATAATCCATATCCGGGAATATTTCCAGACCCAATCTGAAAAAAGATATCCCGCCCATAATTATAATGAGTACCGTTATAATAAATATTGTTACTCGTTTATTAACTGAAAATTCTGCTAATTTCATTTTTCCCGCCTTTTTTTGTTTAGCTCACAGATTTGCACGGATAGAAGACCTTCGGAACGGTTGAGCTTGCGAAACCTTCCGAACGGTCGGGTAAGATAACCAACCATTGCGAAGGTCAACATTAAAGAAATCCTCTGAAAGAAACCATTCGCAAGGTTTTTTCTTAGCGGCTCACTTCAACCTTATCCCCTTCGGAGAGTCCTATATTCCCTCGGATAATTACTGTTTCGCCATCCTGCAGCCCTTCTGTAATTTCAATCTCGTATTCATTTTCCAAGCCCAGGGTTACATATTTTTTAACTGCTTTGTTATTTTCTATAATAAAAACGTGATTTGCTTCAAGAATAGCCTGCTGTGGAACAATTATCGTATTTTCAGATGTTTTGGTGAGAACCTTAATGCGAGCGAACTGGTTGTGTTTCAAAATATTATCTCTATTCTTTACAGCAATTTCCACATTGAAAGTTCCGGACATCATATCCGCTTCGGGAGATACGAATAAAACTTTGCCGGTAAATTCTTCTTCGGAATTGCGGCTTACTTTCAGTAAAACTTTCTGTCCTTTCTTGATCTTATTAATATCAGCATCGGAGACCTGTATTTTTGCCTTTACTTCATCCAGGTTCATCATCCTCAGCAGCATCGGGTCCATCATAGCATCGTAATTTTCACCTTCTTTTTTAAAGATCACAGTAATTACACCACTGATAGGAGCTTTTATCTCGGTGTTCTCCAGCATAAATTCGTAGGAAGATTTTGCCACTTTATAACCGGTTTCCACTTCATCGAAAGTAGCTCCATCGATAGCTCCGGTTTTCTGCAGTTCCTGCATTCTTTTGTAATTCTTTGCCATATTGTCATACTGGGTTTTGGCTTGTTTCAATTGTGTGTCATCCAGTTTTACCAGCAAGTCACCTTTCTTAACTACGCTTCCCACATCTACTATCAGTTTATCAATTCTTCCGGACATCGACGGTGCAATGTTGACAGTTTTTTCTGCTTTAATTTTTCCACTGAATTCAATATAACTGGAAATTTTTTCCTGTCTAACTGTGACAACTTTTACTTCTCTGGCACCTGTGAATTCTTCTTTAACTACTTCCTGTTCGGCTTTCTTTTGACAACACGCCAATGCGATAGCGAGTAAAGCAGCTAATATTATTAATTTCTTAAACATCTTATCCTCCAATTATTCCGTGTATTTTTTTATTTCATATTTTAATAAGATATAATCGTAGTAGGATGCCACCAGGTTCATCTCGCTTCCGAAGAGCATTGCTTCTGCATCCATAAGTTCGCTATTCGTAACCATTCCCTGCGTATAAAGTTCATTAACTATCTTGTGGTTTTCTCTGGCAAATTCCAATGCTGTTTTGTTATCTTCCACGGTTCTGGCTTTGGTAACCAGTTTGTGGAAAACATTTTTAGCAACTACAAGATAATTTTCCAATGCAGATTCAGTTTCATATTGCGTTTTCTTAAGATCGTATTTTGCTTTTTTCAGGTTGGAATAATTTGTTCCACTCGTAAAAATAGGAATAGAAAGCGCAGCCGCCAGGTTCCAATTGTCCTCTCCGTCAAAATCAAATTCATCATCGCTTTCGAACTGATAAGAAAATTGCAAATTCAAAGACGGCAGGAATTCACCTTTCGCCATACAATAATTCTTTTTCATCATTCTCTCAGCCAGTTCTAAAGTTTGAATGGTTGGACTGGTTTTACTTACTTCTGCCAAAAATTCATCTGCAGCTTTTTCCAGTTCAATTTTTTCCATCACAGCATACTGAAGAGTTTCAGAATCATATTTAGTTACATCAATTTGGGAAGGTTTTTCAGCTTCTTCTTTTCCCAGCAGGATCTGCCAGAAACCATAAAGCTCATCGATGTTGTTCCCTATCTCCGAAAGTGCAGTTTCATCATTTTTTTGTTTAACCTGCCATTGCAGAACATCCGATCTTTTTGCAGTTCCCACATCATAGTTCTTCTGAACACTTTCCAGGTGAGAAAGAGTTGATTCCAGGCTTTTTTGGGAAAGTGTTTTCAGGTCCTGCAATTTCAGGATCCCGAAATATGTGGAAGCAATGGCATAAGAAATATCTTTCTCCTTGCTTTGCAGAGCAAGGTAAGCCTGCTTCTTTGCCAGTTTTGCTAATTGATAACCCAGGATAACCTTCCCACCATTGAAAATAGATTGCTGAATTGAAATATCGTTTGTATATGTTGTTTTGTAAAAACCCGTTCCCATTGCAGAAGTTGAGAAAGGAATATAATCTCCTGTCAGCATACCGGTATAATCTAACACCGGGATTTCCTGCATTCCCGTAGCCAAATCGTAAGTATCATCATCGATGCGGATCATCGTGGAATTGAACGAAGCTTTAGGCAGGAAATTAGTCAGGGCATTTTTTTCGCTCCATCCGGCAGATTTGAAAGCACTTATTTCTGCCAGCAGTTCTTTGTTATTCTCTTTTGCCAGAACGATGCTATCTTCCAGTGTGATCGCATAAAGCGTTAACATCAATAACAGCATCATAAATGTTAATATTACTTTTTTCATTTTCACCTCTTTTTTTTAGCCGCCAAGAGCACTAATAAACGCTAAGTTTTTTCTAAAATCAAATCTACTTCGTGTTTTATGTTAAAATGTATCTTTCCCATTCTAATTTTGCTTTACTACCAAAATTAATTAACAATCCTACTTTTAGTTTTGTTGCTTTCAAATA
>JAUVLE010000327.1 GCA_030595905.1 Candidatus Cloacimonadota bacterium
GTTCCGAAGGTTTCACCGGCGGCTATTCTATAAAACCCCCTTGGGGTAATGTGGTTTGTTTGTTCTTTCTATACCGCCGGTTTCACCGACGGCTATTATATTTAACCTCTTCGAGGTAAAGAAAAGTCAGAAATGTGTTAATAAAAGTTTTATAGCAATTCTCTCAACGGCTTCTTTGAGTAACTTTGCGAATATCAATAACCTATGCGTTTACGCATAGGTCTGAATGACTATAAGATCACATTTCAGGACGTTTACGTCCTTCAACGGCTTTGTAATATTTTTAAATCTTTTTTCCCTACCCGTAAACGGGCAGGTTATTGATAACAAACCGTTGAAAAAGATTCAGCAGGGTGTTCTGTCCCTACATAAATTTCTTAAGGCTGATCGCTAACCACGACCTTAAAGAATTTCTTTTCTTCTCCTGTTAATGGATAATCATAATTCAAGTCTGTAACTGTATTTACCAGGTGAGCTTCATCACAAACAAAATCGCAAAAATCTCCGGCATATATCTTGTACCAGATACCATTTATTTCCGGATAGGAATTGCCTTGAAAAGTACCATATTCCACTTCATCCCAAGTTAGCCCGATGTTACTTCCATTTTGGGCAATATAAGCCCGTGTTTCATCCGGCGCAATATTATCTATCGAATAACCGGAGGCAACTGAGGAACTGAAATATAACCATGGACTTGGTGTATGAGCAGAGACGAAGAAATAGGACAGATAATCTCCAGCAGTTGTGGAATCGAAGAATGTGTATGCCATGGCTGAATATTCTTCCCATTGCATAGCAGCAATATAATCTATATGCACCCAGGTGGTATCCTCACGCTGGAAATATATGTTTTGTTCCTCTATCGCTTTGTTAATATCATTTGTAACTGTACTTTCTCTATCCAATTCATAAGGATACTTCTCCCAAAGATTATAACCAATAATAGGTAATGAACTAAATTCTTGATCCCAAAGACTTCTTTGCCACGTTACTATTACAAAACGACCCTGATCATTAGGAACATCCGTAATAGCAGTAATCGTTGGATTCCCATTGATAGATTGATCAAAGTAATAAGCTCCCATATCTGCTCTTGTACCATCGGGATCTAAAGGTGATGCCGGATCTCCGGCATCTATACATGGTGAATTATAAAACAAATAATATTTATTATTACCCGGATCTACAAATAACGGATCGCTATCTATATTGCCTGTTCCAGCCCAACCGCCCTGGATATCAGAATAGGTTGCCGTAACAGAACCGGAAGAAACAAATATCTCTTCGGGTGAATTATTCCATAAAATGGAATTTATTAAAACCGGATTGGAACCATCACAATAAATTCCACCACCAGAAGTGCCAGCAGAATTACCTGATAGTGTCACATTCTGTAGACTCGGACTGGAATCATAACTATAAATTCCACCTCCATCAGAAGAAGCAAAATTACCTGTTATTGTTACATTCTCTAAACTCGGACTGGATGCAAAGCAGTAAATTCCACCACCATCAGAAGAAGCAGAATTATCTGATAGTGTCACATTCTGTAGACTCGGACTGGAATGCCAATAACAATAAATTCCACCACCAGCAGCAGAAGCAGAATTATTTGTTATTGTCACATTCTGTAGACTCGGACTGGAATAATCCCAACAACAAATTCCACCGCCATTAGAATGAGAACCATTTGTAATAGTGAAACCATATAGAACTGCGGATGAATTCTCTCCAGAATAAAAGGTTACGACATGATCAATACAGTTCCCATCAATTATGGTTGAAGAAATATAAGTTGTATCCTGGGTTGTTAAGAATAAAGAGCCAACTGTAATCAGTTTCCCATTGTAGTTAATATTCTCCACATAAGTTCCGGGCTGCACAAGCACAGTGTCAGTATCTGCAGAAATATTAATACCATGCTGTATAGTGGCAAATGGAAATTGCTCTGATCCATCCCCTGTTATATCTGAACCGGTTGTTGAGATATGCCAGACCGGACCAAAATGTTGATGAAAATAGTAAGCTCCCATATCTGCAATTGTACCATCCG
>JAUVLE010000161.1 GCA_030595905.1 Candidatus Cloacimonadota bacterium
AATTGTTCCCTCTTTCTCCGGCATAGTTCCGTGTACCAGTGCATAGTATTTTTTTTCAAATCCCTGCCACTCTTCCTGAAGAAAACGTTTGGCTTTCTCATTCCTGGCAAACACGATAACACCGGAAGTGTCTCTGTCCAGACGATGTACGATAAATACCCGTTGTCTTGATTTCTGATTACCTTTGCGCACGTATTCATTCAAGAGATAATAAGCTGTATTATCTCTCACTTTCTCACTACTCACCGTGAGCAGACCGCTCACCTTATCCACAACCAGGATATCCCGATCTTCATAAAGGATCGAAAGCCCCCTCGGCTGATATCTTTTGGGTGGTCTTTTAAATTGTTTCATACTTTTCTGGATAATGTTTGCCTTAGTCTTCTGTGTCTGGTTGGGCAAATATCTCTTGGATAGATTTTTTATTTAGAGCTATAAGCGTGAGGACACCGAGGACGGTGCCCAAAGGCATAAATATACATTCAATTCCTGCAACGACCATGCAAAAAACTCTGTTCTTGCGTCTTTTCAGTTTTCCTCCGGCAATGATCATACACACTGCAATACTCAAGCCCAGTATAATTGCCGCTATTCCTATTATTACAAACATCCATCCAAAGAAAGCTGGTGATTCAGAACCATTGCTCTCCTCAAATAATTTTCCGGAAATCATAGACAGACCGATGATCACATGCATAATAGGTAAGCATGAGAACAAGGCAGTAATTCCACCAAAGATGTAGTGAAACAACGATAACAGGTCCAGGTGCTTAATGTCTTCATTATTCATAATACAGTCCTTATATTCACTTTTTATCTTATTGCACAAAAGTTATTTATAAATTCAAGAGTCAAGTGATTTGATATTTGGAGACTTTCCGAAGCTTCCACCGAAGGAGTACTAAGATTCGGAAAGTTTACGTTGTGTGCAACCTTCCGAATCTCATTGTGTAAAGAAAATGGATAGAAAGCTTCGGAAGGTAGATAAATATTTTGCAGAATCCAACATTTGACACCGTAAGTTAAAAAGTGTCTATCGTTGGAGGTGAGATTTGAAATGCGTTCTTTTTCTTAAAATCGGCATAATATAAATTGCGTTAAGAAATTGGTAATAAGTAAGCGTTAGGAAAAATCTTCTGTTTGAGTAATTTTCTAATTTATTTCATAGATTATACTTAGAAAATAACGAGTTAAGATTTTTTAGCGGTGTTTGCCAATTTTAGTAATTAATATTCGCCGAGAGTTTTTCTTTGCTTCGTTTCTTTTGTCGGCACAAAAGAAATGAAGACCAATGCCTACCAGAATTCACTTTTTATCTTATTACACAAAAGTTATTTATAAATCTATGAGTCAAGTGATTTGATATTTGGAGACTTTACAAAACTTCCACTGAAGGAGTACTAAGATTCGGAAAGTTTAAGCTGATTTACAACCTTCCGAATCTCATTGTGTAAAGAAAATGGATAGAAAGCTTCGGAAGGCAGATAAATATTTTGCAGAATCCAAGATTTAAAGAGATATAAATCAGTTTATAGTAATTCATAAACACTTATTGATAATTGATAATGATAAAGAGAAGATGATCCAATTTGACGTTTTTAGGCAGATTATTTTTTAATATTCTTACGTTTTTGGGGAGTTAATGTTTTTATTTCTTTACATTTTTCAGGGGATTAATTTAGATGCTTTTAGCACTTTTAAGGAGGAATATTAATGAAACGAAGTTTATACAGTGACTTACTTTCATGGAAAAATAACTTTAAACGTAAACCTCTATTGTTACAAGGAGCACGTCAGGTTGGAAAGACTTATCTCATTAATGAATTCGGAAATAATGAATACTCAAACTTGATTTATCTTAATTTTGAGCAAAATCCGGAGTTAGGTACCTTATTCGAAAATGAGCTAAAACCGGAAAAAATTATATCTAATATAAGTCTGTACCTTGGACGAAAAATAATTTCTACTGATACATTGATCTTTTTTGATGAAATACAAGCAATTCCAAATGTATTAACAAGTTTAAAGTACTTTCACGAAGAAGCACCTGAATACCATGTTGTTGCAGCTGGTTCATTATTGGGAGTGAGCGTTGCTAAAGAAAACAGTTTTCCTGTAGGTAAAGTTAATTTTATGATGTTGTATCCTATGTCTTTTATTGAATATCTAAATGCATCTGGTGAAAATTTGCTTGCGGATAATTTATTAAACAAAATGAAACCGGAACCTTTCCCTGAAATAATACACACAAAATTGCTTTCACATTTGAAAACGTATCTTTATTTAGGTGGTATGCCCGAAGTATTGCAGGATTATTTGGATAATCGAGACATTAACTCCGTAAGAAAAATTCAAAATGAAATACTTGAAGCTTACAAAAGAGATTTTTCTAAATATACTTCTAAAACTCAAGCTATAAAAAATTCAGAATTCTGGAGTTCTATACCTTATCAATTAGCAAAAGAAAATAAAAAGTTTAAATATAGCGATGTGCGAAAAAAAGCGCGTGCATCTACTTATGAACAAACTATTGAATGGCTAAAAAACGCAGGATTGATTAATGTGGTTTATAATATTAAAAAACCAGGACTACCGCTTGCAGGTTACGCAGATTATTCAAAATTCAAAATCTACTTACATGATTCAGGTTTATTAGGAGCAATGTTATATCTTTCATCTGATATCATCATTAAGCCAACGAATCTTTTTTCTGAATATAATGGAGCTTTTATAGAAAACTTTGTTGCCTCAGAACTCACATCACAAGGTTTTAAAAATTTATTTTATTGGACATCAAAAAGTGATGCGGAAGTTGATTTTATTTTGCAAACGGGCAACCATGTTTATCCTTTGGAAGTAAAAAGCGGATTAAGCAGAAACATCAAAAGTTTAAGAAGTTATGCTGATAAATATGACCCAGAATTAATATTTCGTTGTTCACCAAGAAACTTTTTACAACACGATAACTTTATTAATATTCCTCTATATGCCAGTTTTCTAATGAAAAAAATCGAATTATGATATTGTAACTTTTATAAAAAAACTCGGGGGTTATATTAGATTTAATTGTCGTTTACTGTATCGATACTAACAAATGTTTCAGCAGAATCAGGACTCAAATGAGTCCTGCTTTTTTTATTACTGAAAATATAATTGACATCATACAATAATACGAAAAAAATCGTTCATTGTAAGTATCGAAGGTGCGACCAACTTTGTTTTCTAAACGTTCAAGGCGTGACTGACTATTTCTAAACGTTAATTTAATTTTAGATTTCTTGTCTCCAAGCCCCAGCCTGTCGGGGCGTAGTTTACGAAGACTGGCTTGGGAACAAAGTGCGAAAAATAGATAAGGAAGTGCTATGGAAAACGTAATTGGAAAAAGAGTCAGGCGCGTTGACGGCTACGAAAAAGTTACCGGCAAAGCTATTTACGGCGATGACCTCAAATTTTCCGGTATGCTTTATGGAGCAGTTCGTTATACCGATATTCCGGCAGGTAATATCAAGAAGCTCGATATTTCCAATGCAGAAAAAATGCCAGGTGTAAAAGCGATTGGACTGTACAAAGATGTCCCCGGGGAAAAGAAAATCGGACCCATCCGCAGAGATTACCTGCCAATCGTAAATGACGAAGTTTTTTTTGCCGGAGATGTGATAGCAGTAGTAGCCGCCGCCACAAAAGAACAGGCTTATGCAGCAGTAGATGCGATCCGGGTAGAATATGAACCGATAGAATCTCTCACAGATATTGAAGAAGCTGTAAAACCAAATGCTCGTTTGATACATCCCGAATATAAAAGTAATGTAGTGAACCATTACCCGCTCATTAAAGGTGATGTGGAAAAAGGTTTTACCCGGTCCGACCGGGTGATCGAAAGAAAATACCGCACCGGATTTGTTGAACATGCCTACATCGAACCGGAATCCATCACTGTTGCTTCCGATCCCACCACTAAAGGATTCAAGGTTTATGGTTCCATCCAGAATCCATTTACAACACGTAAAGTGGTTGCTCTGTTCATGGGCTTGAAGCTGAATCAGGTGAATGTGTTCGGCTCCACTCTGGGTGGTTCTTTTGGCGGTAAAGATGATGTAATTAATAACATTGCCTGCCGTGCTGCTTTGCTTTCTAAACTAACCGGAAAGCCCGTAAAAATAACCTACACTCGTGAAGATTCGCTCAAAGAAAGTTATAAACGCCATCCCTATATAATGACCTATAAAGTCGGTTTTAATAACGATGGTAAACTGAAGGCAATGAAGATAAACATCCTGGCAGACAGCGGAGCATATTCTTCGCAAACATTTTTTGTGACCTGGCGTTCCGTAGTTCAGGCAACCGGTCCTTACGAGATCGAAAATGTACTCACCGATATTAAAGGAGTTTACACAAATAATACATACACAGCCGCTTTTCGGGGGTTCGGTTCACCACAGGTTATTTTTGCCCAGGAATCTCTGATGGATGAAATTGCAGAAATTTGCGGAATCACACCTCTGGAAATCCGCAAAATAAATGGGTATAAACAGGGAAGCATCACTGCCAGCGGTCAGAAGTTATCGAAACACAAAGTGTCTTTGCACCAGGTCATCCGGGAATCTGTAGAAAAAAGTAATTATCAAGAAAAATATAAACAATATAAAAAGACAAATGCCGTAAGCAGAAGATACAAATATGGTATCGGGTTATCTTGCAGTTATCGTGGATGCTCACTGGGCGCCGAAGGTACGGATGCATCTTCTGCCATCGTTTCTGTGCAGGCAGATGGAAGTGTAATTGTGTTCACCGGAGTTAACGAAAATGGTCAGGGACTTCGCACCACATTCTGCCAGGTAACATCGGAAGTGCTGGGAGTTGCGCTCAATGATATTACATTCCTGGAACCACAGACTTCCACTATTACAGACGGTGGACCAACTGTTGCTTCACGCGGTACTATCGTTGGAGGTAATGCTACCATTCAGGCTTCCAATATTGTGAAAAAAAGAATTTTTGAAATTATAAAAGATGACCTCAAAGTTTCCAGATTGGAAGAAACCGAATGGAAAAATGGCTTTATATATCGCAAAGCTAAGGATCCTAAAATTGAACCCATAAAATTCTCTGATGCTGCAGAAAAAGCATATTGGGATGGAGTTAATCTTTCGGCTTACGGCTGGTTCAAAGGTCCCGATGTAAACTGGGATGAAGAAACAGGGCAGGGCAATGCTTACTTTACTTATGTTTACGGCTGCCAGATCGTGGAAACACGCATCGATACACATACAGGGAAGATCGAAGTAGAGAAGATAACCGCTGCTCACGATGTGGGAAAAGTTATTAATCGATTGGGTGCGGAAGGTCAGGTTTACGGCGGCGTAACGCAGGGAATGGGTTATGGAATATTGGAAGATTTTAATATTCAAAATGGTGAAGTCAAATCATTGAACCTGGATGAATATCTGATCCCCACTATAAAAGATATAAATAATATCGATCCCATATTGATCGAAAATAAAGACCCGTTTGGGCCTTTTGGTGCTAAGGGTATTGGTGAACCCACCCTGGAACTTACAGCAGCAGCTATTAATAATTCTCTCAGTTTTGCTCTTGGGAAGCGTTCCTACCAGATTCCTTTAACTCTGGAACAGACATTTCTGGGAAAAAATCTGCGTAAGCCTGCCCGGCAGAGTGAAGTGGTACACATTTCAAATAAGAATAAGAAGATCACACCCCGTTTAAGTAATATTAAAACATCCTCACCATCAAGTCTGGAAGAAACTCTGCAAAAAATAGCAGATGGAAAATTCAAACTTCTTGCCGGAGGAACCGATGCTATTGTTCAGGCTCGTCATAAAACCGAACCCCTAAATTTGTTGAATATTTTCTCTCTTCCCGAATTGAAAGAAATTAAAGAGACAAGTGATGAAATAACTATCGGAGCAGCGACTACTTTCACGGAAATAATTAATAACGATGTTATCAAACGTAAATTTCCACTTCTGGTAAAAGCCTGTTCACAGATAGGTTCCACCCAGATAAGGAATCGGGCGACCATTGGTGGTAACATCGTGAATGCAGCTCCCTGTGCCGATTCTGTTCCTTCTCTCATCGTTTATCAAGCCAACCTGCATTTGCGTTCCCAAAAGGAAGAACGGATCGTTCCAATTTCAGAGTTTATTAGGCAGCATTATAAAACTATCATCCAACCTGATGAAATCCTGACAGCGATCACAATTACAAAACTTCCTGATAAAAAATATTATCATAGTTATTATCAGCTCGGTAGGAGGAATGCTGTTAATATAACCAGGATGAGCATCAGCGTAATGTTGAGCTTTGATGAAAATGATTATATCGAAGAATGTTATATTGTGGATGGTTCACTTTTCAGCAGATCACAGAGAATAACTGACGTTGAGAATGCTTTAATCGGGAAACCTTTGAACGAAAAAACGATAAGCACAGCAGAAAAACCGTTAGCCGCAAAGATCGAGAAAGAAATCGGTGGACGCTGGTCTGCCGAATATAAGAAACCTGTTTTCATCAATCTGTTCAAGGATGCGTTGGAAGAAATAATAGCAAAAATATGAAGAAGATTTTGAATAAGTTACCCTGAAAAAGTCTCTTTCAAAGATTCTTACATTTGACTCTTTCAGGGTTGAAAAAACAGAAACTCTGAAAATGTCTCTTTCAAAGATTCTTACATTTGACTCTTTCAGGGTTGAAAAAAC
>JAUVLE010000250.1 GCA_030595905.1 Candidatus Cloacimonadota bacterium
GAAAAGGTTTTGATCTTCTGACCTTTGATGTTATAAATTACCAATTCGGTGTCTTCAGTGTTTTCGGTGTTTAATGAAAACGAAATCGTTGTTCCAGGGCTGCGACCGGCTCCTGACGGTTTGAATGGATTGGGATAACAGGAAACGAAAAAATCGCTTTCGGAAACTTGAAGCTCATCGGCAGAAACGTTATCAGATATAGAATAAGTATAAGTAATGTCGCTGTATCCCCTGTTTGAAATCACGAGTATGATCTGGGTATAATCTTCCGTAATCTCCGGCAGTATACCATTCCAAGTACCATTTATCGGAATAATATCAACTGTAGATATAACGTCCCCTGCACCGATCCTGATAACTCCGAGATCTATCGGATGATTCGTTGTAAACGTGAGTTCCAAATTACCGTCTGCAGGATATAAACGGACATAATCTGCTGCCCAGCAATTTGTGCTGCTTGTATTTCCTGCCGGATAGGAAGAATGTGTAAATACAGCGTTGAAATTCGGTAAGTTCAGATTCTCATAATAGTACAAACCTTCATCTACATCCGGATCATCAAGGAAATTTGCAATAGTCCAATCCACGAATATTTCTTCAAAAGACTGGCTGATGCCATTTGCAATCAATTGATTCGTTATTCCCGAAATACTGTTCGCAGGTTCGGAAACAATATCCTTTATCAAACTGTCGGGAGGAATATCATAGTGTTCTTCGAGGTAAGTGAAATAGAGCATGACTTTTACATAATCTGCAAAATCCTGGTTCCAAACGGTAAGTGTATTATCGGGGTTATTGGGAAACTGGACGATGGGATCTGGCAAACCAAAATATACCATTGCCAGTTCTGCGCAACCTTCATCAACCCAGGTATCTTCGTTTATATCTCCAAGCCAGTGGATCATATGCTGAAGTTCGTGTGCCAGAACAGAGATCCGTATGGGATCGGTGGGATTGAGAGGGTGACAGGTCATATAGATCATTTCACATTCGTTGCTGTGTCCCGGCGGATTCATCTGCTGTGCCTGTTGCTCCGTTACCTGATTGTAAGCACTGAAATATCCATCGAAAGTAGAGCCCATATACGAACCGAGAGCAGAGTAAAAAACTATTATTTTGGGATCATTATCGAGTTCATCTGGAATGGGACCAAACAGTGTTTCATCCATTTCTATAGCGCCATATTCTGTGGAATTCATTGTATGATCTTCCAGATACGGCATAATAATATCTACATCTGCCTGAACCATGTGCAAGTTCCACTGATCATCTGCCACGAACAAATAACAGTGATCTCCCACAGCTCTGCAGGTTGCAGCCGGTTGTATCCACAAAGGCGGCATCACAGAGAAGTCCCACGCCCAGAAAACTTGAGTATCACCGACCTGGTACTCCCGCGAGTCCCTGTTTTCATTGAGATATTTATTGGCATTCTTGAATTGCTCCGTCTGCCTGGAAATATCTCTTTTGAATTCCTCAAACTGCTCCAGCACATTTGCAGAAAGCAGAACAGTTACAACTAACAAACTGAAAACAATAATTAATTTTTTCATGATCTTCTCCTTTTTTTACCACAAAGACACTAAGGCACTAATAACATATGTTAATTTCCTATTTGCTTTCTGTCTTCGAGTTTAATTTCTAATTTTTTCATAACCTTTCATAAATTATTTTGCAGAATTTCCTTTTCATTCTTCTTTCATCAAAGAATCTTCTATATTTCTTACGACTTTTAATAAAAAATCTCTATTCTCTCTACTTAAATTTTCTGATGGTTCGATGAAATTACAGGTAAGAAGATAGATGAAATGCCTGGAATGAAGATCGAGAAAATATTTATTGAAAGTACCGCTTTCCTTAACTCCCTTTTCTTCTTTCAGGATGGATTTCCTTAAAACGGATAAATGCTTTTGAATCTGCCGGAAGAAAATATCCAATAATTCCCTGTTGGCATGATCTTTCTTGTTATCGATGACAACCGGCAGGAATTGGACACCCGGCTTCAAACTCGATATCATCGTCTGGATAAATATCTCTCTTTCCATGTTCGATTCTTCTTTTGAATTTTGAATGTTCCTCTTTATATTACTGCATTCCAACGTCATCTCCATCAGGAATTTTTTATATGTTCCAATGCCTGTAATGGAATCAGGAATTTTGTTCGCCGTATCATTGAAAACAGTGAATATATTAATCGTTTGCGTAAGGTTATTATCAAGTTCGATAAGATAATTTTTATTAAGTTTATCCTGTTTTTTGGAAATCTGTTCTGCTGAAGCAGATAAACAGAGGAAAAAAAGAATTAATGTAATACATACATATTTCATCATAAATCCATTTTTAAAAAAGGGAGAAATTAAATTTTCTCCCTCTATTTGCATGATCGTTCAAACCATTATTTCATTGAATCTTTAATAACCTGAGCCAGACGTTTCACGCCTTCTACGTTCTTCTCTTTTGAAACAAAAGAGAAATTAATTCTCATTGTATTTTTTCCTCCACCATCACAATAGAAAGCAGAGCCTACAACAAATGCAACTTTCTTTTTAATAGCTTTTTCAAAAAGCTCTTTTGCATCCATATATTCCGGTAATGTGATGAAGAGGAACAGACCGCCTTCCGGTTTTGTCCATGTAACTCCTTCCGGCATGTGTTCTTCGAATCCTTTTAGCATCAGGTCTCTTTTTTCATGATACATCTTGATGGTTTTTTTTATATTTTTATCAAAGTAACCATCCTTCACATACTTCACCGCCAGTTTTTGAACGAAGGCAGCAGTACAAAGGTCGGTGGATTGTTTTGCTACTACTATCTTATCTGCAATATCTTTATGTGCTATCAGCCATCCGATCCTGAAACCGGGAACAAATATTTTGGAGAATGTACCCAGAATTATTACCTGACCTGTATTATCGAGGGCATATATTCTTTTCTGATTTTCACCTTCAAATCTCAATTCGCGGTAGGGACTATCTTCTACGATAAGTATATCATATTTTTTTGCGACATCGATAATTTCTTTCCTGCGGAATTCCGGCATCGTAACGCCAGCCGGATTTTGAAAATCCGGGATAACGTAAACAAATTTTGGTTTTTCACCTTCGGATTTAAGTTTTGCCAGAGTTTCTTCAAGTTTATCTGAACTCATCCCAAATTCATCAAACGGAATACCGACCATATCTGCCCCGTAGGCATTAAAAGCACCAAGTCCACCGAGGTATGACGGAAGCCCCACCAGAACCTTATCTCCCCTATTGATAAACACTTTTGACAGGAGGTCTAAACCTTGCTGGGAAGCTGTGGTTATAATAACATTTTCTCTGGTGATATCCAATCCGTCTCTCTGATATGCAGCGCAAATAATATCGCGAAGTGCAGTATCTCCTTCGGTAGCTCCATATTGAAGAGCAGAACGTCCATCTTCGTCCAGAACTTCTGTAACTATCTTTTTCAAATCCTCGATGGGAAAAGTATCCGGTGAGGGAAGACCTCCGGCAAATGAAATGATCTCGGGGTCCTGAGCCAGCTTTAATAATTCACGAATTGCAGACCTTTTCATTCCAAGTGCATTTACCGAAAAGATTTTTTCTAAATCACTGATCATTTTCCTCTTCTCCTTTTATTATTTATTTTTATACAAAATATTTTTTTCTTTAAGTTTATGTCTATAAAAATTTATATTACTGTTCCAATTTTTTAATTTCATTTTTTAAGAAACCATGAAATTGTTTGCATTCTTTTTCATCTAAATTAATAATTTTTTCTGCAATCTCATTTTTAAATTCAATCAAATCTTCTGAAATTTCTTCATTCATTGAAATTCTATAATAATATTCATTG
>JAUVLE010000035.1 GCA_030595905.1 Candidatus Cloacimonadota bacterium
CACAGTTAAAACTGTGGGCTAATGCTATAATCCGTATTGAATTAACCCACAACTTCAGTTGTGGGAATAAGAAAACCCACGTATCAAAATTTCAACCGGTTTACCGGTTTCTGAAATTTTGCCTAATTATGCAGAACTCATATATAAATTACTAAAATTGGTAAACACCAATAAAAAATCTTAACTCTTTTTTTCTGAGTAGAATCTATGAAGAAAATTGGAAAAAACTCAAACAGAAGATTTTTCTTAACGCTTGTTTATCACCAATTTCTTAACGTAATTAATATTATGCCGGTTTAGGGAAAAGAATGATTCTATTTATTTACATTATAAATAATTACAAGTCAAATTTCATTTCTCAGCATTTTGGAAGTTAACTATGATTTCCTTTAAACAGCGCAGCTGTGGAATATTTGTAAGCAGGTGTGTAAACGCCTGCAAAATTTATAGCTTTTCAAATAGGGCTAACGCTATTCTAATTTACGCTGTTTTATCCTTTTCTTTTTCTTCAAAGGAAAAAACAGGATCACTCTTTCCGGAAACTACATCTTTGGATATCAGGCATTCTTTCACATTGTCCATATCCGGGATATCATACATAATATCGATCATGAATTTTTCCATAATTGCACGAAGTCCTCGTGCACCGATATTCTGTTTGATAGCTGTATTTGCAATTTCCCGCAGTGCATCGATCGCAAAATCGAGTTTCACATCTTCTATTTCAAAGAGCTTTTTGTATTGTTTACAGAGTGCATTCTTGGGTTTTGTAAGAATTTCGACCAATGCATCTTCATTTAATTCATGAAGTGAACAAACGATCGGCATTCTTCCTACAAGTTCCGGGATAAGACCGTATTTTACCAGATCATCCGGAATAACTTTGCTGAAGAAATCTATGTCTTTATCTTTTTTGGAAATAATATCAGCATCGAAACCGATTGTTTTTTTATTAAGTCTTTTTTGAATTATCTTTTCCAATCCGAAGAAAGCACCGCCGGTAATAAATAGGATATTTTTTGTATCCATTTCTATGAATTCCTGTTGCGGATGTTTTCTACCACCTTTCGGAGGGACGTTAACTTTGGCGCCTTCAAGTATTTTAAGGAGTGCCTGCTGAACACCTTCGCCGGAAACATCTCTTGTAATGGAAGGAGTTTCGGATTTTCGGGCGATCTTATCTAATTCATCGATATAGATGATGCCTTTTTCTGCTTTTTCTATATCATAATTCGCATTTTGAAGAAGTCTTACCAGGATATTTTCGACGTCTTCTCCAACATACCCGGCTTCTGTAAGTGTGGTAGCATCTGCAATTGCGAACGGTACTTTCAGAAGTTTTGCAAGTGTTTGGGCTATAAGTGTTTTACCGCAGCCCGTAGGACCGATCATCAGGATATTGCTCTTTTCAATATAAATATTATCATCTTTTTTCTGTTTGAATATCCTTTTGTAATGATTGTAAACAGCAACGGAAATGATCTGTTTGGCAGGTTCCTGACCTATTACATACTGGTTCAGAAGTTGGTGTATTTCTTTTGGTGTGGGAAGTATGAAATTATCTAATTCCTTCTTCAAGTGGTCGGATTCGATGATCGTGGAACACATTATAATACATTCATCACAGATGTTTCCGGTTATCCCTTTTATCAGGTAATTAGTTTCTGTTTCTGCTCTACCGCAAAAAGAGCAATAATGCAAATTAGTTCTTTCCAATTTCTACTCCTTTATTTATGTTTGATAGATTCCTTCCGGGATTCGATGACCTCATCGATTATCCCATATTCTTCTGATTCTGATGCACTCATAAAGAAATTTCTATCGGTGTCCTGAGTTATTCGTTTAAGAGGTTGTTTTGTATGTTTCTGAAGCAGGATGTTCAGCTTTTCTTTAAGAAGGAGGATTTCCTTTGTTTGTATCTCTATATCAGAAGCCTGTCCTCTTACGCCGCCCATGGGTTGATGGATCATAATCCGGCTGTTTGGAAGTGAAAATCTTTTCTCAGGTGCACCGGCAGCTAATAAAAAAGCTCCCATGCTTGAAGCCTGTCCGATGCAGATGGTGCTTACATCCGGTCGAATATACTGCATGGTGTCATAAATGGCTAAACCGGCAGAAACAGAGCCGCCGGGGCTGTTTATATACATATAAATATCTTTGTCGGGGTCATCTGCTTCCAGGTGGAGAAATTGAGCGATTATTACATTGGAAACATTATCATCTATAGGTGAACCCAGGATGATGATCCTGTCTTTAAGCAAACGTGAATATATATCATACGCACGTTCGATCTGTCCTTCCTGTTCTACAACTATTGGAACATAAGCCATCTATTTCTCCTCTTTTTCTTTCGGGTATGGAATTATCTTAGAATTCTCTTTTAAAAATCTCATAATTTTCCTTTCTTCTATAAGATATTTAAATTCTTCATTCTCGATTTGCTTTTTATACATTTCTTTATATTTGTCAACTTCCATTTTCAGATTACCGGCAAATTCTGCTATAATATCTTCTTTATCTTCATCTGTAACTTGAATTTTTTCCATTTTTTTCAGTTCTTCCAGAATTAAATATTGTTTGAGTTTGTATTCGGCAATACTCATATATACAGGTATCATTTTGTTAATGTCGATTTTATTTTTTTCTGCATATGGTTTAACCATATCTTCTGCCTGCTTTTTTATCAATGATGGAGGAAGGTCAAATTTATTTTCTTCGATTAGTACAGTTATTGCAGATTCATTAAATCTTTGTTCATTATCTTTTATCAGTTTCAATTCAAGTTCATCAGCCACTTTCTCTTTCAGGTCTTTAAGGGAATCATATTCTATGTCTTTGGCAAATTCATCATTAATTTCCGGTAATATTTTCCTCTTTATCGAATTCACTTTTACAAGGAATTCTTTGTCTTTAAGTGTATCATTTATTTCTTCATCTTCGCATTTCTGATTTTTTGTGAAAAGTTTTGTTTTAATCTCATCACCTGTTTTTTTACCAGTAAGATTGGAATTGAACAATTTTGAATAAGAATTATTTCCTAATATAAAATTCCTATTAATGCTTTTTGTAAGTTTACCTTTGTCGTTCAGGAATCCAATTTCAGCAGAGATAATATCGTCCTTTTCAGAGATTTCCGGAGTTATTTCATTTGCCATTCTACTCTGGAAATCTTTGATGGTTTCATCGATCATGCTTTCGCAGAATTTGATTTCTTCAAATGGTACATTTATCTTTTTGTATTTTGTGATTTTGACCTCTGGCATTACTTCAAATTTGAATGTAGCGATCAGTTCTTTTCCTTTTTCCCATTCCACGTTAACTGCTTCGCCCTGATTTATCGGTTTCACTTTCTGTTCATCGATAGCTTTTTTATAGTAATCGTTCAGTTTTTCATTGATAAATTCTTTTTTAACCGATTCTCCGAATTGTTTTTCGATCATAGAAAGCGGAACTTTACCTTTTCTGAATCCGGGTACGGTGGCATAGTTTTTGAAAGTTTTTAAAACTTTGTTATACTCGTCCAGAGCTTCTTGCGGTTCGATGATTATTTTCAGTTCTCGAATGCATTGACTGATATCTGTTATCTCAGATTTCATTTAATTTCCTCTCAATTTATTATCTTTAATATTTGTCGGATTCAAATCCGCTGTTAATTATTAATTATCGGTCTTATGGTTAAAATGGTGCGAAAGAGGGGACTCGAACCCCTACAGGATTTCTCCCACTGGATCCTAAATCCAGCGCGTCTACCAATTCCACCACTTTCGCATGTAATAGCTTATTGCTTTAATTTTTGTTTTGCCAGATTGATAAGATTCTTAGCATCTTCTGAATCCGGCACAAGTTCTTTCCATTTATTAGCATAAGTAAGAAGCTCTTCATAACGCTTTTCTTGTGATAATTTCCAGCAGAGGAATTCAACAAATTCAACATTTTCAGGATCCAGAACTATCGCTTTTTTCAAAAATTCAATTGATTTATCAATATCGCTCATATTTGCATATTTATTTCTGAGATTAACAACTGCGTCCAGGTTTTCCGGATCAAGTTCATGAACCTTCAGATAGTATTTAAGCACATTATCATTGTCTTCCAATTTATCATAAGTCAAAGCCATATTATAGTAATTATCGATATTTTCCGGGTTGATCTGAGATGCTTTATCATACCATATAACCGCATTATTATAATCTTCTTTTCCAAAGAAAGTATTTGCAATCTGGGTACAAGCTATATCATCATTTGTATCCAATTCTGTAGTTTTGATCATATATTCGAGAGATTTTTCTTCATCTCCTTTTTTATTATATGCAAATGCAAGCATCTTTAAAGTCTTTGTACTATCCGGAGCTATTTTATTTAAAACTTCAAAATTCGTGATAGCATCATCATATTCCTCGTTTTTAAATAATTCTTGAGCTTCAAGAAATAATTTAGTCCAGCAGCTTGCTTTTAGTTTCTTTATGTTTTCAATTTTTTCTTCTAATTTTGCTTTTTTAATATTTTTCTTATAGAATTTTTTTGCTTCCTTTTCATTTTCTGCTTTCAATTCTTCATATTCTGCAAAGATAAGATCAATTTGCTCGATCAGTCTCTCATAATAGTTGTTTGCTTCAAGATAGTTTTTGTTGACATCGAAATAAATACCGGCAATTTTTTCTAAAGCAACGATATAATTGGGGTTTTCTTCGAGAACTAATTCATAAAATGGAAGTGCTTTCTCATATCGCTCTCCGCCAAGGTGCATATTTGCAGAGCGAAGATTTTTCTTTCCATCTGCAGAAAGATCCTGAGAAGCAAATACAGCATTGGAAATTAATAAAGCAAATGCAATTAAGACTATTATTTTCTTTTTCATTTTTACCTCCACCGATTTCTAATTTTTTAATTTTATGCAAATTTTAAAATAAAGTTAATAAGTCAAGTATTTTGTTTTTAATTGATTATGTAAATATATATAATATAATGATTTTCTGCTATACTGGATTCAATAATAAATTAACTTTACAAAAAACATATTTAAAAAAATAACATCGACTTAGAGGATTAAATGAAAATCGAACTGAACTTGGATCGGTCCATAAAACTTGAAGGCTCAAAATCTATATTGAACAGAGTATTGATCATTGCTTCTTTTTTAGATTCTTCCTTAGAGATTCTTAATTTCTCAAGGTGTGATGATATTTCAACATTAACCATGAATATGAAAAAGATGGGGTTTCAATTTGAGGAACGGTCGGATTCGGTTATGATCTATCCTCCATCTACAATTAATAACCAACAGCATGTTTTCATCAAAGATTCCGGGACAGCTTTCCGATTTCTATTAGCAAGATTAGCATGTTTGCAGGGAATATCTACCGATATTGATATTTCTTTGCAGTTAAAAAAAAGACCTGTAAAACCACTTATTCAAGTATTGAAAAAGATGGGAGCAGATTTAAAATGTACAGATTATCCTTTCAGAATTAATGGAACTCGACTTGTTGGTGGCGAGATCGATATTCCCGCTGATATCAGCAGTCAATTCATAAGTGCATTACTTCTGATAGCTCCGAATTATAAAACCGACCTGGTAATTAATTTAAAAGGGAAGATCGTTTCCAGGGCGTATATTGAAATGACTATGAAAATTATGGAAAAATTCGGTGTCATATCGGAATTTACTGGAAATAGAATATTTATCAGAGCACACCAGAGATATATAAATCCCAATAAATTCGTGATCGAACCGGATATGTCTTCTGCCTGTTATTTCTTGAGCTTGGGAGCATTAAGCAAAGATGGCGTTTCCGTTGAATGTGATATTACAGATTCGGTTCAACCGGATGTTGTTTTTCTTGAAGTCCTTAGAAAGATGGGAGCAGTAATATCCATAAAAGGGAAAAAAATATCTGTGAGAAAAGGAGATTTATCCGGTATCGATATCGATATGCGGAATATCCCCGATCAGGTTATGACTCTCTCTATCTTAGCATTGTTCGCAGATTCTGAAACAAAAATAAGGAACATTAAGCATTTAAGATTTAAAGAAACCGATCGAATTAATTCGTTGATTTCTGAAATATCAAAGGTCGGCGGGAAAATTGATTATAGCAATGATGTGCTGACTATACTCCCTCTGAAAAAAAAACCTGCTCACGTAAAACTGGATTCTCATAATGATCATAGGCTGGTTATGGCATTTTACATTTTAAAGGCTGTATTTCCTGAAATTGAGGTAATTAATAAGGAAGCAGCAACAAAATCTTATCCCGATTTTATTTCCGATTTTAATAGGATTTGTAATATTTCTTGACACATAATCGATTAAAACATATTCAAAGTCTATGAAGAAAAAAGAAAAAATAATTATTCTTTCCGGCGGGTTCTCGGAGGAATCGGATATTTCGAAAATCACTTCATTGGAAATTGCAAAAGCACTATCAAACAGGCAATATAATGTTCGGCTTCTTGACCCTGCAGATTTTTCTTCATATTCAGATTTGATCAACGCTATTAAGGAATTCGATCCATTGATCGTTTTTAACGGTCTGCATGGAGCTGAAGGAGAAGACGGCAGGATTCAATCACTTCTATCTTTGGAGAAAATATTATTTACCGGGTCTGACTATCGAGCAAGCGCAATCTCGATGGATAAATATATCTCCGGATTATTAGCTTCGTCGTTAGGGATTCCCATACCAAAACGTATAATAATTAAAAACATTACGGAAATAAATTCAATAATTAGTAGTATCAATTTTCCAGTTGTGGTAAAGCCGAATGATTCCGGATCCTCGGTTGGAATATCAATTATAAAAAAGATAAATAATGTAGAAAAGGCAATTGCAAAAGCCTTTCGTTACAGCGATAAAGTTCTGATAGAGGAATTCGTAGCAGGAAGAGAACTAACAGTTACCATATTAGGAGAAAAAGCGCTTCCGGTTGTTGAGATCAAGCCCAAAGACGGCTGGTATGATTACACAAATAAGTACAAAAAAGGTAATACGATCTATGAAGTTCCTGCGAAAATAACAGAAGAAGAAACTAAAGAAATTCAAGAGAAGGCACTACAGGTTTATAAACTTTTTGGTTGCAAAGTTTATGCAAGAGTAGATTTTAGATTTGAGGGAAGTAAGTTCCATTTCTTAGAAGTTAATACACTTCCGGGAATGACGCTGCTTAGCTTAACACCTATGGCGGCAAAAGAGGAAGGATATAATTTCGAAGAATTACTGGAAAAAATTATCAAATTGTCATTGAAAAAAGAATTTTAAAAAAGGAGTAATTTATGAAAAAGCTCATTCTTTTATTATTATGTCTTGCGGTTAGCATAACACTTACTGCACAAGAAGTTAGACTTGATATAAGTCCTCCAAGCATGACGTACAATGTTTTTTATCCTGCTAACTTCAACCCGGAAGAACCCGAGAATCAACCTGTATTTTTTACGATCAATTTTAATGTTCCAGACGTTTTGGAAGATTATGTAATACACTGTGATATGGAGTGGTATGATTATAGTGCATATGCAACTCTTTCACCCGATGACCCAAGCCAGTTGCCATCTTCTTTAACAAATCAAGACATTATCAGAAGTAATAATGCTGGTGGATTTGAAGTCGATGAGACATTCAGCGATTTTCTTAGTAATATTGAAGATCTGATATTGGATACAGGTCGCCTTCCTGATGGAAATTATGTCTTCGAAATTGCTGTATATTCTGCCGGACATGGTGGAGAGGATCAATATCTTCTCTCTAACAAAGTTACTTTTGTTCTCACAATTCAATCACCGATAACCATTTCTTTGATAACTCCCGGGAATCCTATCGGGCTTGGTCCTGCTGTAATAGCAGACCAATTTCCCAATTTCGTCTGGTTCTCAAATTTAGCAGATTATACGATCAAGATCTATGAATTGGACGAAGAATATCAATCTGCCGAAGAAATAGAACAACAAATTGAGCCTTTTTTTGAAGAAAATAATTATCCATCCACAAGTTTTCCATATCCACCCAATGCTCCCGATTTCCGTAGAAACATAGTTTATGCCTGGCAGGTGTCTTCCGAGATCAATACACCTATGGCATCTGTAGAAAAACACAAAAGCGTCATGTATCTTTTCACGGTATCCACAGAAGAACAGGAAGATCAGGATAATCAGATGTTGATCAATTTTCTGAATCAATTGAACATTGAGGGAATTCAAGAACTGATAGCTCTTATCCAAAGTGGATATTCTTTTGAAAAATTGTTTTTTGACGGTAATGAGATTTCGATTAATGATTTGAATGAAATACTGCAAAAGATCTCCGATGGTGAGATCAAAGTAAAAGACTTTTCAATAGAATAAATAGGAGAATATTATGAAAACTAAAATATTTTTTATATTGGGTATGATGTTTATTTTTTCTCTTTCATTTGCTCTGGAATCTGTTGCGATCACTTTGAAAGTGAAAGGTATTGTTGAATTAGATCGAGATGAAAAAGTTACAAAAATTGATTCAGGTTCAGAATTGATAGATAAAGATAAACTTGAAAGCAAAGAAGAATCTTTTGCTGCGGTAAAATTCATTGACGGCAGTTCGGTTATAAAACTTTTTCCTAATAGCATCTTAACTATCCAGGCAGAAAAAAGTGGTGATAAACTGAATAAAAAAAGTTATTTGAATATGGGAGAACTTTGGGCAAAAGTAACGAAAAAAACCGGCGAATTTGAGATCGATACACCAACTACTGTTGTGTCTGTTAAAGGAACTGAATTTCTTGTATCAGTTAATAAGGATGGTGAAACCGACCTTTTTACTCTGAAGGGTGAAGTTAGTATCAGAAATAAGAGAGATGGTAACCAGGAGGTTGTTCCGGAAGGTTATAAAGCTCATTCAAGTGGCGAAGGAGAAATTCCTGTTTCTCTAATACAAAAAGGTGATATAGATGATGAAACGCAGGAGTTTATCGAAAATGAGGTTTTCAAAACACTGGAAATTGAATTGAAAAATGAAGATGGTGAGAAAAAAACAATTAACATAAATTTTGAATAGAAGGTAAAATGAAGAAGTACTTGATCATTGTTGGAGTTCTGTTCTGCACAACTCTTTTTTCAAATATAATGCTTTATCATAACCCGCCAGTTTCAATAAAACCTGGAGAAAAAGTAGTTCTTACACTTGAAGTTAGAGACGGTTTCAATGAGATATTCAATGCAAAGCTGTTTTATCGGGAAACAGGAACTCTATCTTTTACCGAACTCGACCTGGAAAAAGGAACCGAGACCGATCCTGTTTTTTTTGCTGTTGTTGAAGATGTAAGTAATTACCAGGTGGGTTTGAATTATTATTTTCTTATTATACCTTATGAAGGGAACAATGTAACGCTTCCTGAATTCCAACATAAAACAAACCCATTCAAAGTAGTCATCGAACAGCCCAAAGTAACAACGGAAAGCTTTGTAAGGCTTTCACCGGACCTTGCATTTTCGGATATCAGCAAAGATTACATAATTGCAATATCAATGTTTTCAATTGAAAATGATATTGATCATAGTTCTGTGAAGTTTTATTATGATCTGGAAGATGTTACAGATGCAGCAAAGATATTTTCCAATATGATCGTGTATGAAGTAGAAAAAGCTGAACCCGGGAGACATTTTTATTATGTTTCGGCAAATCTTACTGATGGTAGGAAAGTTGAATCCGAACGTTGGATGACCGACGTTAAAATCAAGACTATCGATCTGCCAATGAATATCCAGGGGAAAGCCGCTTTTAATTCGTATCTGTCAAGCTTTCACAAAGATTCGGAAGACGAACCCGAGAATGATAAACGAGCAAATTTCCTTTTGAATTTCCAGGGAAAAAAAGACTGGTTAAGATTTAAATCTAAATTGTATCTTTCATCACTTGAAACAAGTTCGGCTCAGGCGATCAATAGATTCAATTTAGCTCTACAAGTTCCGCATTTTGATCTTGTTGCAGGAGATCACGCTTCGGACTACGGTTCTTTTATGTTGAATAGCAAGAATGTCTGGGGAATTCATACCAACCTGCATTTCGAGAATTTCAGATTATTTATTACATACGGTGACAGTAAAAGAAACATCGATGGGAAAGCATACAGCGATACAACAGACACAGGCGTCAACTACACCGCAGGAACGTTCAAAAGAAAAACAATGGTATTCCGAACTGAAGTGGGAAATGCGAAAAGCTTTGTCTGGGGTTTGGGAATCACTAAGAACAAAGATGATATCGGTTCTTTGCAAAAGAAATATTACACAGATTCGGCAGATTCTTCAATGACAGTAACACCAAAAGATAATATCATTTTTGGATCGGATTTTAAACTTGCTCTTTTCAATCAGCGTTTTATCTGTGGAGCCGAAGCTGCAATGAGCTTTCACAATAATGATATCACAGAAGGAACACTATCTTTAGCTGAAATTGAGGAAAACCTTGGACATGAAGTTGATCTGCCTGTTGATCCGGAAAGTATTTCTGATTTTATTATCGTGAATGAATACATGGAACCTTTCATGCCCGGTTTTTCTAATTCCGCATTTAAAACTTTCATACGATCTTTCTTCTACAATAATCTTTTGAATATTTCCTATACGGCAATTGGTTCGAGCTTTAATTCGTTATCTTCCAGCTATCTTCAAAAAGATGCGAGGATAATTAATATAAACGACAATATTAACCTAATGAACAATAAGCTCTCGCTGAATCTTTCTTTTAACATTATTTCAGATAATCTTTATGATGAAAAAAATGTAACTACAAAAACCACTACATATTTTGCTCAGGTTCTTTTCCGGCCTACCGATCAAATATTTTACAAGATAGGATTCAATAATAATACATCAAAGGATAATATGGAGATCGCAGAAGATGATACATTAGAAACAACTTATGATATTAATTCTATGAATCTTACTCTTGGATTTGGATACCATGCACAGAATTTATCTTTTGCACCCACAAGGTTCAGTTTGAATTTCTGTAATTCTGCAAATACAGATGAAGCAAACAAATCATTCGATTATAAAAAGAATAACATAATATTAAGTGCAAAAAGTAAATTTGAAGAAATTCCTCTTAAAACGACCCTGTCGTATTCTCTTAATTTGAACGATGATAAGACCATAACACACAATGATACACTTGACCAAAAATCCAGTTATAATTCTTTGTACATGAAAGGTGAATTCTTATTATTGGAAGAAAAATTAAAACCTTATCTGGATTTCCGCTATACGGCCTTTGGAGGTGATATCGATTCGCAGGCTTCACAGATGTTCAATCTTGGAACGAGTTATCATATCGATAAAGACACTTTCTTATCGACGGTTTTCGGATTGAAATTATATCAAAACAAAGATTATGAGGAAAGTAATTATTCCAGTTTCAATTGGAAATTCAGGATAACCAGAAAATTCTAATATAAGATGAAGAAACTTGTCTATCTATATTTTCCGATAATCATCTTTATTATTCTCAGAATTGTTTTTGTAACGGATTTCTGGAAGAATCTTGAGCATAAAGCAACTGATATGTCCTTCCGGCTAAGAGGTGCTCGTGAGGTCTCAGATAATATTGTTATTGTAGAGATCGGAGATGATACATTTAATACATTGAACGAAAGATGGCCATTTCCAAGAGAATATCATGCCCGTTTGATCGAGAACCTGGAAAAAGCAGGTGCAAAGCAGATAATTTTTGATATTGAATTTACAGAAAGAACAGATCCTATCCAGGATGAAATCTTAGCAAAAACATGCAATGAATACGATAATATTATCCTTTCCGGTAAATTGATAAAAACCATTTATGATGGCTCCATAAGAGAGCAGTTTCTTACTCCCATACCATTACTTATCCAAAAGGATGTTAAATGGGGAATGGTTAATATCTCTGCAGATAAAGATGGTTTTGTAAGAAGGTATGAGCTTTTCCAGAAGAGAAATAAACAAATTAAACTATCAATTGGACTTGTATCGCTTTCATCCTTATATGATATAAAGGATCTGAACAAAGAAATAAAAGATCATCCGGCATATTTCAAACTGGGTGGGGATTATATTCCCAAAGTAACCTCGAAAAGTTCATTAATAAATTTCTATGGACCTGCCGGAACTTTTAAAACTTACGATTTTGCCGAAGTAATAGATGATTCCACATTTACTACCGCTTTTGAGAAAGAACTTGAATCCGACCTGAACCAGTATTACGATATTGCTGAGGAATTCAAGGGTAAGATAGTTCTTATCGGTCTTACCTCCGTTGAGTTTCATGATACGCATCATACACCTTTCTTTTCTACCTTGATGCCCGGTGTGGAAATACATGCCAATTTCATTGAAATGGCTTTTCGGCATGATTACCTTACAGAGTTCTCATTTATAAAATTTCTTATAATTTTCTTTTTAGCTATTATTGTCTTATTCTTTATTAATTCAAATATCAAACCCACAATATCTATAATAATAAATCTAATGTTGTTGATAGGATACTTATATTTGGCATATATGCTTTTCTGTACACAAAATAGGTTTATACCCATTTTAGAGGTACCGGCTTCCATCATCATTATTTATATTATCGGATTGGTTTTTCAATACATAAAAACGGTTAAAGAAAGGAAATTCATTAAACAGGCATTTGGACAATATATTGCTCCTGAACTGGTAGATGAATTGATAAAAGACCCCAAGAAGCTTGAATATGGTGGTGAACAGAAAGAACTAACCGTACTGTATTGCGATATTGTTGCCTTCACTCCTTACGCAGAAAGCCATTCACCCAAAGAAACAGTGGATATTCTGCGTGAATACCTTACGGAAATGGTGGAAGTAATAACCTGCAACAAAGGTACTTTAGATAAGTTTGTTGGTGATGAGATAGTCGCATTATTCGGTGCTCCTGTTAATCTGGAAGATCATGCTTACTGGGGTTGCAAAGCAGCGTTGGAGATGCGGCAACGATTGAATGAACTGAAAGAAAAATGGGAAACAGAGAGAAAAGATCCTTTCGAAATTGGAATAGGATTGAACAGCGGTGTTATGACGGTGGGTAATCTTGGCTCGGAGCAAATATTTGATTATACCGCGATCGGTGATAATATGAATACCGGGGCAAGAATAGAATCTCTGACCAGGGATTATAAAACAAAAAATAATATAATCATAAGTAAATACACTTATGATCTTTCAAAAGAAAATACTATTGCCGATTTTATTGATGAAGTTCAGGTGAAAGGAAAAAAAATTAAACTAAAAATATACGAGCTTATCGAAATAAAAAAAAAGGCTCCTGATATATCACAATAAAATATAATAAGATGAATATTACCTTTATTAATGTATGTTTATAGACTTTCCAAATTTAGTATTCATAAAAATAAATTAAAAAAATCATAAAATAATTTCTATTAAAGAATAGTATTAGAACAATAATAAAAAGACCTAACATTATTAGTTTCAAGGGGTTATGTTCTAAGTCAATAAGATCATTTTACTTTTTTTATAACTGAAATCTCCAGAATCCCTTTAAAAATGCTTGTTTAGAGATTTTTTTATTGACAAGAAATCAACTTATTTCAAATACTCTATCGTGTTTGTAAACCACCAAAAATAAAGGAGGATGTTCATGAACAGACAAGACTTAGTTGCAAAAATTGCAAAAGATGCAGATGTAACCAAAAAAGCTGCCAATCTCGCTTTGAATTCAGTTATCGATGGTATTACTGGATCATTGGAGAAAGGGAACAAAGTTTCATTGGTAGGTTTTGGTACATTTAAAGTAAACCACAGAAATGCACGCACAGGCGTTAATCCGCAAACAAAAGCAAAAATCAACATTCCGGCAAGAAATGTTCCAGTTTTCAAAGCTGGCAAAAAGCTTAAGGATGCAGTTAGGTAATTGATTTTGTTTTATTGAAAGCAAGAGTTGTACAACTCTTGCTTTTCTTTTCTTTTTTTTTTCATATCAAAATAAATTAAGCTGAGGAGATTATGAAATTCTCTATAGAAAAACAAGATTTACAATCGAATATTCAGCATTTATACAATATTGTTCCCAGTAAGAATACAATGCCTATTCTTACGAATTATCTCATTGAAGCAGATGAACAGAAAAACTTGTTGAAATTTACTGCTACCGATCTGGAAATAACTGTAATTGTCGAATTTGATGCAAATATTTCCGAAAGTGGGAAAGTTGCTATTTCCGCTAGAAATTTGAATGAGATCATAAATTCTTTGCCGGATTCGATGGTTCATTTCCTGGTGGAAGAAGGTAATTTGAAAATTAACTGTGAACATTCAAAGTTTAACTTGCTTTGTGCAGAAAGCAGCCAGTTCCCACTGATTCCACAAAAAGACCTTTCAAATGTGATCGAACTTGATGCTGAAATGTTCAAGAAAATGATCGATAATACACACTTTGCCGTTTCTTCGGAAATTAATCGTCCGATTTTTACAGGCATTTTCTGGAATATTTCAGCAGACCAACAATTCATGGTTGCCACTGACGGGAAAAAGATAGCTGAATTCAAGCTTATCAATCAGGTCGATATACCGGAATCTGTTGAACAAATAATTCCCACAAAAGGTTTATTGTTCCTGGATAAAGTTATCTCTGAAGATATTCCCAAAATATCTGTTCTTCTTGAATCTAACAGGGTTATGTTCAGTTATGGGAATTATACGATATTCACCCATATAATTGAGGGAAAATTTCCTGATTATACAAAAGCGATTCCCTTAAACAATAATAATATTCTCATCATAAATAAAATTAAACTGAGAGATGCTGTGAAGAGGGTTTCACTTCTGGCTTCCGAAGATACTTTCAAAGTTAAATTCGATGTTACAAATGAAAAGTTTATGATAAGTTCAACAAAGCGTGAGGAAGGGGAAGCAAACGAGGATCTTGATGATTTCAAATATAACGGTGAACCTCTTATTATTGCTTTTAACTACAGGTATTTAAATTCAATACTCAATATCATAGAATCAGAAGATATTGAGGTCAAAATGGGAAAATCGAACGAACCGGCACTTTTCTTTAATACCGAACAAAACGATAAATATTCCGCACGATTCTTATTGATGCCGCTTCGGTTAGTATAGTTGGAAATAATATCTTTAAAAATAAAGAACTTTCGCAATTTCTCGGATCTGGAACTAAATTTCAAACCGGAAGGAGCCTTGATCCATGGAATAAATGGAATAGGTAAAACTAACATTCTCGAAGCTATTTCTTTCTTTGCTTTTGGGAAATCTTTTCAAACCAGTTATGATCTGGAATTGATACATTTCTCAAAAGCTTTTTTTCGTATTGAAGGTAAATTTCTTTATAACGGACATAAACATTTCCTGGAAGCAGCAGCAGATAAAAGTAAAAAATTTATCAAAATCGACGGTGCCGGTATTTCCCGGATAAGTGAACTATACCAACACGTTAAGGTCGTGTATTTTTCTCCTGATGATATAAATATTGTTGGTGGCGCTCCTTCGTTCCGAAGAAAATTCATAGACCAGGCAATTTCACAGTATTCCTATCGATATATTGGACTTCTGCGCAAATTTTATCGCATCTTGAAACAACGAAATGCACTCCTGAAAACCGAGTTTGATCGGAAAGAAAAAAAAACATGGGATGAACAATTTGTTTCTTCCGCATCACAAGTAATAAATTTCAGATTAGAATACCTCAAAGAATTCACACCCATCCTTATGAAATATTATTCTCATATCTGTGAAAAGAACGAGGAATTGGGCATTTGTTATAAATATTCATTTCCAACTTCCGGCAAAATAGAGGATGACCTTCTTGATCATCTGAATGAAATTGAAGAACAGGAAATAATCCAGGAACGAAGCCTGGCAGGTCCGCATATCGATGATCTTGATTTTACGATTAACAAGCATTCTGCAAGGAAATTCGGTTCGCAGGGAGAAAAAAGGTCACTTGCCATAACTGCCCGGCTTGTTCAGGCAAATCTGATAGCACAGGTTGGTGACGATACTCCCATCTTGATATTCGATGATGTTCTTTCCGACCTTGATAAAAAGAGAGCAAAAAAAATAATAAGTCTGTTGGAAAACAAACATCAAGTTTTTATTGCTACCCCGAATGTGACTATCTACAAAGACTTTAAACTTGAGAAAATAAACATGGAAAAGATAATAAAAGAATCACAGGCAGTCGATGAAGTTCAATAGAAATATATTCGGCTGGGTGATGTATGATTTTGCCAATTCATCCTTTACTACCATAATCGTTACCGTGGTCTATAGTGTTTATTTCCGGGATGTAGTTGTAAATCAGGGAGAAGTGGGAACAGCGTTGTGGGGTAGAGCTGTGAGTATTTCCATGCTGCTGGTTGCATTAACGGCTCCCATCTTTGGCGCTGTGGCAGATTTTTCCCGGGCAAAAAAAAGATTCCTGTTCTTTATGACCTACATCACAGTCGGATTCACTGCTCTTTTATATTTTGTAAAAGCCGGTAATATTTTCACAGGAATGCTGTTCTTCATCATTGCCAATTTCGGATTTAACAGCGGTAATGTTTTTTATAATGCTCTTCTGCCGGATATTGTTAAGAGAAAGGACATCGGTAAAGTCTCCGGCTGGGGCTGGGCTGTGGGATATATCGGCGGATTGGTCGCACTACTTCTGATACTTCCACTTGTTCATAATAAATGGATAAGACTCGTTTTTCCTGCTGTTGCTTTTTTCTTCGGATTCTTTGCTCTTCCCACCTTTTTTCTATTGAAAGAAATTAAAAAAACTTCCAAGAGAACAAATTATTTTAAAACCGCTGTTAAAAGATTATCTACGTCGGTAAAACATATAAAAGATTTTAAAGAACTGATCAAGTTCATTGTCAGCTATCTCGTTTATAATGACGGGATTATCATAGTCATTAGCTTTGCAGCGATTTATGGTGCTACGCGCTTCGGTATGAATACAAAGCAATTGATAAACTATTTTGTGATAGCAAATATCACTTCGATGATGGGTGCTTTTATTTTCGGATATATTCTTGATAAGATCGGAGCAAAAAAAACTATCTCGATCACGCTCTTGATCTGGATTGCAGTAGTTGTCTGGGCTTTTTTATGT
>JAUVLE010000190.1 GCA_030595905.1 Candidatus Cloacimonadota bacterium
TTTCCCGTGCGACGTTCTTTACTGATCGTTTTGTATGTGGTTTGGAATATCTTTGACTGAGGTTTTCTTCTATCTCCGATCCTGAATGCACTTTTTCTTGTTTGATTCATAATGCCGCCAAATTAATAGCTTATTACTTAAATATTTTCACTAACACACCCATTTCAATCAAATCAAATAATTCCATTACCTCAATATTCTTCATTCGGATACATCCATGAAAAGCAGGTTTTCCTATCGAGTTCTCATCCCGTGAAATTCTAAAATAATATTTCACTGGGTCAATCACTGAAAAAAGAAGAAAGACCAATCAAACATAGATTCCCACTTTTCATCATTCGCAGTAACAATGCTATGAAGAACGGATCGTTGAAATAACAATTCCAACATATCTGTCATACCCGATCATCTTTTGTGTAAAAAAAACCTTCAAGGTTTTCAAAATTCTTGAAGGTTTTTATATATGTCCGATCCTATTTCAGGAGGATCATTTTCTTCATGCTGGTAAAATCTCCATCATCTCTTTTTGCGTCGATAGTAGAAAAATAAATTCCACTGGTAACGCTTTTCCCGTTATCATCTTTTCCATTCCAGACAACAGAACCCTTTCCATCGCTCAATGAAGACTGTTCAATATCAAATGACTTTATTTTCTGTCCTTTCACATTATAAATAACGATCTTTGCATCCTTTACATTCCTTGCCGTGAAATAAATGGTAGTAGACGGATTGAACGGGTTAGGATAGTTACCGATCAATTCCGTATCGACAGGAAGTAATGATCCATCGGCACTCACAACCTCCACTGTTACTTCATTTGAAGGAACGGATTCATAAGTATCAAAATAAAGCGCAGTAAGGTAATAAGTATAAATTCCAGTAGGAAGACTTAAATCTAAATAATATGTTGCACTTGAAAGTAAAGTATCATAGATCGCTTCATTTCGATAAACATAATAATTTGTTAAACCGAATCCTCCTAACGGAGATTGAAAAGTAAGTGTTACATTAGAACCACTGATCATATATTCAAGATTTTGTGGAGGATTGTATAAATGTTGAAGTTGAATATTAACCATTGTAGTCTGATCTTCAATAATTTCAACATTATCCTGTGTATAAGTTTCATATCCTTCCAATTCACAAGTCAAAGTGTAAGTGCCGGTATCCAGTTGCATTTCATATACGCCGTCAATATTGGTTTCTGTGGAAAAAGAACCCATTGTTATCAGCGCACCTTCGACCGGCGTGGATGTATCATTATCAAGAACAGTCCCGGAAACAAATCCTGTTGAAACATTCAGACTTGAATCGAAAATGAGCATACCACCTGTTGCTGTTGCCCATGTTCCTGCCCAGCCAGTTTCTGTATCGAGCCACACAGAAGACTGTATCGGATCTCCATCATTCAGAGTGATCCAGGAATATCCTCCGTCGAAGCTGTATGATGTACCCGGACCGGAAGGATCTGAAGACGAACCTACATAAGTCTGGCTTGTACCGGGAACATAAGAAAAGTATCTTGCATACATATTTCCACTTACAGTAACCATTGACCATGTAATACCACCATCATCTGTTACGTTAATATCAGGTTGAATTCCCATATTCAGATATGATCTGTAAACGATCCCGTTTAACTCGTCAGCAAAAACAGCATTAACAGTTTCTGTATCACCAAATGCAGTCATTGATACTTCCCAGGTGTAGCCTTTATCACTTGATCTGAACATCCTGCCTTTATTTGTTCCCCACCAGATATGATCACCTACTGCACAATAATTCCCTGTTATCCCATATTCTCCGGTTGTAGGTGCCGGAATATCTACTTCAGGAACTCTTATCCAGGAAGCTCCACCATCAGTTGTCGTATACAGTTCATAATAACCACCAACAGGATCGCCCTGAGCAAAACCATCATTATCATTAAAGAAATGTATAACATTAGCAAATGAAGATGAGCCATAAGCAGTTCCCTGTTTTGCCCAGGTAACACCGCTATCTACTGTTTTATAAAGCCCCTGATCTATACCTGTATTGAAAACAGCCCAACACGTATTTTCATCGATTGCGAAAATCTGTGAAAGCCCGTCACCTTGATTAAAAGTACCTGCCGTCCAGGTTTGACCGGCATCAACCGATACTGTAAATTGATCGTAAATTGACGTATCGGTGTTAATTGCATGTGCCCAGAGAGCGTTTGAGTTATTCATTGCAACAGATATCTGTCCAACTCCTTTGCCGGAAAGTAATCCGGAATCTACTTCAATCCAGTTAACAGGTCTGGAAGCTCCAGTATTTTGAACTGTTATTGAGTTAGTACATTCTATTTTTCGATAATGTTCCGCAAAAACTAACGAAACTGATAATAGTAAAATTATAATCAGTGCTTTTTTCATTTTATTATCCTCCTTTTTTTCATAATAAATGGATTCTGCATAATTAATATTTAAACCACTAAAGTGGTTAAGTACGGGTTTGGGTTACGTTTCTTCCCACAGTTGATCCGGCAGCTGCCGGATAATGGCATAATATGTTTTGAAATGAACAAATCCATATATGAAAATTTCAACTATTTTAATTGTTTCTGAAATTTTACCCAATTCTGCAGAACTCATTCATAATAAAAGTTACTTGTCTTTTCTACGTTCTTCGTCAGAACGCCTATCTTCTTCTTTTCTCTGATTTTCATCGATAGGAATTTGAATAACTCTTCTTAAACCAACTCTTCGATCGACTCCTCTTTCTACAAACATATTTTTCTCCTTTTTGCTTTTTTTATTCCACATATTTATTATAATCCTTTACAAAAATAATTAGCGAAATCGTGAATTATCTCTACTTATTCTTCTATCTTTTCCCGTGCGACGTTCTTTACTGATCGTTTTGTATGTGGTTTGGAATATCTTTGACTGAGGTTTTCTTCTATCTCCGATCCTGAATGCACTTTTTCTTGTTTGATTCATAATGCCGCCAAATTAATAGTTTATCACTTAAATATTTTCACTAACACACCCATTTCAATCAAATCAAATAATTCCATTACCTCAATATTTTTCATTCGGATACATCCATGAGAAGCAGGTTTTCCTATAGAATTTTCATCTGGTGTACCATGGATCAGGATGCTTCGCTTAAGGGAATCTACCCCTTTTCCTTTGTTCACACCTTCTTCCATTCCTTCGAGATATATTATCCTCGTTGTAATAAGATCAACATTAGAGTTCCGATTATTTACAGATGCAAGTTTTCCTGTCTTTTTTCCATTGATGAATATCTCATTTTGTTTTGCATAATTACCGTTTTTTTTATGATGCGGTGTAATCCCAGAGGTGTTCTATAGCTTCCTATCTTATTTCCAATGCCGAATTTTGAAGAAGATATTCGATAACTTTTCACACTTTCTTTTCTTTTATAAAGATACAGTTTCTGTTCTGATATAAATATTTCAATCCAATTTTCTTCTGTAATCACTAAAACAATTTATAAAACCCTTTATGTAGAGTCAAGATTTTATATAATTTTTCTTTTGTTTCTTCACAAGTTCTATGAGTAATTCCTCTCATTCCCATTTTTTCTGCTGCGAGAGCATTAACAGGTCTATCGTCTATCATCACACATTCCTGTGGGTTCAGGTCAAATCGCTTTAATGCATTCTTATATATATCTTCTTCCGGTTTTACAGAATCCAATTCATACGAGAGCATCAGGTTATTTTTGAAAAAATGTAATGAAGGATAATTTTTCCAGATATACGGGAAATGGATTTCATCCGTATTGGAAAGAATGTAAACATTATATTTTTTACTGATTTCTTTTGCCAGCCCGATCATATCATCCATAGGAGAAAAAACATTACACCAGAGTTCTTCAAACTTTGTTAATGGCAGTTCAAAGGAATAAACTTTTTTCATGTCTTCAAAGAAATCTGATCTCGATATCTTGCCGGCTTCAAAAAGCAGGATAGGTTCTTCTGCCATATCAAGAAAACTTTCATCGATTCTTGCACCGATACTTTGCCAGAAACTACTGAAATCGAAATCTATAAGTACTTTCCCCAGATCGAAGATAACGTTTTTTATCTGCATTTGCTCTCCACTTCTTCAGTTCAATTATTCACTTTCTCAATTCTATTTTTCTAAAATAATAGTAACAGGACCATCATTTTGAAGTGATACTTTCATGAAAGCACCGAATATTCCCAGTTTCGGTTTCACATCATTCTTTGACAGTTCTTCTGCAAATTCAAGGTAATATTTTTCTGCTGTTTGCGGTTTGGCAGCGTTGTTAAAATCGGGTCGGCGACCCTTATTGCATTCTGCGTAAAGCGTGAATTGAGAAACGAGCAGTAACTCTCCCGCAATATCTTTCACCGAAAGATTCATCTTTCCGAATTCATCTTCAAATATCCTTAGTTCAGTAACTTTTCTTGCCAGCCATTCAATTTCAGAACCATCATCTGTGTTGGATACTCCAAGAAAGACAAGTAAACCTTTTCCAATATCAAAAATGATCTTTCCAGCAACTTCCACCTTAGCAGAATTAACCCTTTGTATAACTAATTTCATTTTTATCCTGTTTCAAACTCCTATAAATCTAAAACATTTCGAACGGTCGAGGAACGAGACCTTCGCAACGGTTGATTCGATGAATGCATGCTTACCGTTCGGAAGGTAGTTCGACTCGGGTTTACACTTCTCAAAATAACACGGTTATTTTACTCCAAAATTTAATAATTTTCCGGGAAAAGAATTCGTTCAACAGTTTCAATTATCACATGCAGGATAGTAATGTGAAGTTCCTGTATGCGATCGGTAGTTTCCCCGGGAACAATTATCTCGAAGTCGCAGAAATCTTTTAATTTTCCGCCGTTGTTACCCATTAGAGCTGCTGTTTTCAATCCAAGTTCCTTTGCACTTGCCAGTGCCCTGATCACGTTTTCCGAATTGCCGCTGGTGGTTATTCCTATCAAGATGTCATCTTTTTTCCCATAAGCTTCCACACTGCGTGAAAATATTTCTTCAAATCCGAAATCATTTGCAACACAGGTAATGTGGGATGGGTCTGTCAGCGAAATTACGGGAAGAGCTTTCCTGTCTTTTCGGAATCTGCCGGTAAATTCTTCTGCAAAATGCATTGCATCTGTAGAGCTGCCGCCATTTCCGCAGATAAGAACTTTATTCCCATTTTTAAATGCTTCAACAATCGATTCGGCAACCAGTAAAGTTGATCCGATAATTTTTTTATCCTGTGCGGATTCTGCAAAAAGATCTGCAGCCCGTTTAAATGAATCTTCAATTTTTTTTACCATTCAACCACCTTTATTTTTCAAATTAAAGAAAATTCTTAAAGTTGACTATCCCCGTGGCAAGCCAAGGAGTATTTTTTATTTAAGCAAGCTTAAACACGAATTTTCAATATTTAACCCCTCTGTCATTCACCGAATGACATCTCCCCTAAATCAGGGGA
>JAUVLE010000090.1 GCA_030595905.1 Candidatus Cloacimonadota bacterium
TCTGTTTTATTTATAAGAACACCGATCTTTCTTACAGCTTGGATCATTTCTTCAATCGACGACGGATATATTTGTGCAGAGGGAATTCCTAATTTCTGCAGTTCGAACGAAAGTAATTCCTGTTCCAGACCGGAAGTAAAAACAAGTGTCGGGTTCAGGCAAATTATTTTTTCATAATCCACTTTCCCAAATGTTCCAACTTTGGGAATATTTAGCAGTTCATCAGGATAATCACATTCAGTTGTTATGCCGACGATATTTTTAGTACCCTGAATAAGAGCAACGATTTCGGCAACTTCCGGTGAGGTTATGATATACCTTGGATTTGTGGTTTTATCTTTTTTCGTTGTGCAGGAAATCATTAGAGATAAAATTATCAGCAGGAATATGATCTTATTTTGCATAAAAAAAATCCTTTTATTTTTTATTGCTTAAGGTAAAAAAATAAAAGGATATAAATCTTTATTTCGAGGTAATTTCATCCGAATACCGTAAAACAAAAACTTAAATGGCAGGTTTCCTGGCTTGCAGAACGATTCAATAATCCGAGCCTTCCCAACCGAGAGATGTCGACCAGTGACCCGAATTCATCTTTTTAGCTCACGGATTTACACGGACAAACACAGATATTAGAATTAGCGTTTCTTAGTGTTCTTAGTGGCTAAAATTCTGCTTACAGTGGCGGAGACCGCTCCCGACTTTAACGGGATTCCCTTTTACTCTTACACCATTAAGCTGCACTCTATACAAAGTTTATTTATTTTATTCCTGATTTACTGTCAAGAATGAACTATTTTTTTAATTTCCAACTAATGTTAGAAGTTCTACTGTCAATATTTCCATTCCCTTACTGAAGAATATATCACTCTTTGCAGTTAAGGTCTCAAGGAAACCAAAATATTCTACATAAATATAATAATTCCCTGTAATTATACTATTAAAAGTATATTCTCCTATCGCATTTGTTACTTCTTGATCTATAATAATAGTTACACCTGCTTCGATCTTATATAAATAAACATTAACATCAGATACAGGTTCATTGTCTAAATAAACGTAACCTTTTACAGTTCCATTAGTTTTTATTTCAAAAGCTCCCATATCTTCCACAGAAGGTGTAACTTCTTCATCATCAAAAGCTATAGGATCAGAAAAGGGGGTTACATAAGATACGGTAGTTTCATCATCGCTGTAATATATTACTGCATGCACATCATATTCACCTGTTTGCACATCATAGAATTTATAATAACCTATATTGGTTGTATATACTGTATCGCAGAATTGATAAGAATCCGGAGAAATAATATTCCTGAGAAACACTTTTGCTCCTTCAACTTGAGTTGATGTTTCTTGATCAAGAACCCTTCCCGTCAATTTGCCATTATCGCGTTCCGTAGTTTCACAACTAACTATAAATATGATCAAAGCAATAAGCATAATTTTTAAAATTTTCATTTTTCCCCCAAAAAATAATACATTGTTTTCTTTAACATGAAAGCACACTATTTCTAATCATAAATTACATATTAAAAAATCTGTTGGCAGGAAGAGTTAAAATGTTCTTAATGTCAATCAATTTTATCAAAATTACAGCATACACAACCAATTTTTCTTATCATTAGAATAGAATATTGCTCATTTCATAGAAATTTATTCAATCCTTTCGATGAATTTAAATTTGGATTTTTAGTTTCGAATAGATGCAATTCCGGATTCATAATTTGAAATATTTGTTGATTTTTTTCTATGATCTTCTTAGTTGATATAGATCAATAGCTCAATTGATCTCTATTGTTTTACGATCTGATTCGATTGAATTTAGCAATTATTTATAGGTGATAATATATGTCTTGATATAAATAATATTATCTAAAATTATAGTTCTAATCAATGTTAATAAGCCAATATTAAGAGATACTAATTGATTCCTTCCATTTATATATCTTTCTATTGCTCGTAAGTGGTATCGATGGCGGCTTCATTCTACGAAAACGGGTATCGTAAATTATTTTCTCTTTATACCCTCTAAAATTACTTCTTCCATCCCAGGTAGCACTAACACTTTGTTGAACTCTGCTGCCAAAAGTATAATATGTACCTCTTGCTCTTGGTCCACACCAACTGTAAAGATCTTCAACTTTTAAAGAACCTTCTGTGAAAATAGCAGCCATAACCCAAACATCATTTTCATTGTAATATACTCCCGGCGTAAATTCTAATTCTCTTGTAGCTATATACACATCATTTCCACAGATCAAACCAAGTGCATCATCACTGGTTGGATCATCACGTGGATCATTCTCATACAAAATACTACCGGCTATATATATATCATCTTCAGTACAAATCGAAATAGCTCCGTTCAATGTTCCTCTTATATAAACATCATTAACCGCACTATAAAGGACATCGCCAAACGCATTAAAAGTATTGATAGGAATATCTACGACAAGAGAATCCCAATATGACTGTGTACCTAATTGAGGATCATCGTATGGGCAACCATAAACTCTAACTATCTGATCCCCATTAATATCAGTTGTGAGATCCATGTATAATTCTCCATCTGTAGAAAAACTGAAAACATCATCGAGTTGATAAGAACCTGTTTTATCAATAAAAGTCATATGATTTGGAAGATTTATATGATCTGCACCTTCTTCTAAAGTGTCTCCCATAAAGCCCGTAAAATTGGCTTGAGTAAGTCCTAACCAGTAATTTACATGTCCTGTCAGGGTGACATTCCCAAAAAATTCCGGTCCCGGTACTTGTCCAACACCCAGATTGCCATTAATGTGGAATGGACCATCTACACCTTCTCCATTTCCAAAACAAAGGTTATCGTTAAATGTGTTCAGAAACATACCGTGGTATGAAAACGGGATTTGCTGATTATAAACTTCGGCAGTTGCGGTTACCGGACCATCCTGAGAACTGATAGTTATTTTAAATGTTTCACTATCTATCTGATTCGTTACAACAGTAACATTGGTATTATTGAAAACGGTCGATGATTCCGTATAATTAAAATTAGCTATATTAAAAGTACCATTATTTAAGTCTTGATCAAGCTTATACATTACCATATTTGCATAACATGATGATGCATTTTGCAGATTGGTTATTGTTGCAGATTGAGCAATTCTATCAACTGAACTGGATTTTTGATTAGTTGCAACATAATAAACAGGATATAAGCCAATAATGCTTGCCATGATAATAATAATTAAAAATTTTCCCATCGTAACCTCCTACCAATCGTAAATATTTTTTGGCGATACAATCTTTCGTCCTGATGTTACAGGATATCGAGAGATTTGATTTATCATACTCATGTCAACAGGTTCGGACCCTGCGACTGTATAATCGAAAACTATCGATTTTATTTGATTCAAAGTGGTAGTTGCTGCTCCGTCTTTATCTAAATAGCTAAACTTAAAACCAATCAAACCAGTCAGGTTATAATCATAAAGGGTACCACTTGTATCTCGAACAATTTGAAAATCCATTGGATTAATTGTCGGATCAACAGGGAATGTACGAGTATAAATCCTTACTGTATCAGGAATAAGATCTTCATTCAAATCGCGTGTGAACTCCAATCTTAAACTATCGGCAACTATTACACAATTATAAAAGTCAGTTATGTTATATCCCATAGTACTGATGTCATCCGCAAGTTGTAGTGTGAAAATGTCTGCAAAAATTTGCTGATTGTATGATTGTGAATTCTTTGAGTTCGTTTCCACGTACATCGCATTCATCTGCATGACCGATACTATTATCAAACCTGCAATAATAATCCCAAATATTGTTTCAAGTAATACACTCATTTTCTATTCCTATACATCTGAAAATACATTACTTAATGTTACATTAACATTATAGAAATTGGATACGACATTAACTGTAAGTAATTTGTAATCTGTATTATAAGTAACTACTGTTGTTGTAACTTGATAAGTAGTTCCATTCCATATTATTGTTTGTGTTTGGTTGTGAAGATTGTTTAATTGACTAAATGGGATCATCCACGCTTGATCGATTATCGAATCTGCCAGGAAAGTAGCATCGTATGATTCTTCGCTTTGCAAGGCAGACATCATAATATTGTTCGTGATACTGTTTTTTAACATGATCAAGCTTATAAATGCAAATAACGCAATAATCATCATAATACTCTGAAAACCACTCACAAATTCCTCCTTCCCATTCCCTTTCAATAAGTGCAAGTATCATACCACTTTATCACTTAAATGCAATCACTAATAAACAACGTTAACTTCCTGAATATAAATAAAATAACTTTTTTTTCAAAAAAACCAACATCAAATTATGTCACATATAAGCTACATAAAAGAACGCTTTGTATGATATTTATGACAACTCTTTTCTTGAAATCAAATTAAGATGAAATTTCGATTTTTTATGTGTATCGAGGAATATAATCCATAGATAAACATATTAAAACATTATTCTAAAACCTACGTCAAACTGAATACATTCATTTGGTTTATCCGAAAATTCTTTATAATTTTCATTGAGCAGATTAGTAATACTGGTAATGATACTGATATTTTCTTTTAATTTATAGCTTCCAAGCAGATCAATTAGAAGAACATTATCCATCTTTTCACTTGAATCATCAAACCTGTCATGCAGATATTTGAATTGCGTTTCAAGCTTTAATAAATTCTTTTCATAACACAGGGAAGTTATATTGATCACTTTAGGAACAAAATAAAGTTCTTCATCACTTTCGGTATAACTCACATCTTGGAAAAATGCAAAACATCTATATTTCAAGCAGGCTTTTAATCCAATCTTTTGAACCTGACAATCGATATTTTCCTGTTCATAATACTTTTTATCCAACATAGCATATCTATGAAACCCATCATTCCAGCTTGGATTGTAATATATCGAAACAGGAAGCAGGTATTCGGATTCTACTATCGCAAAGATATTCATCTGTTTTTTAGTCTGCATATTACTCATATAAAGATATTGAAAATCGTTTTCAATAAATTCATCCTTTCTTGATGTTCTGCTGATCTCAGGTTTGTTCTCGAGTTTCAAAAACAACTCGGGAAGAATTTTGAATTTTGCAGAGAACTCGATAGCCGGATAAATGTCCTCTTCATCAAAAGCACACCATATCCCTATTTTACTAAAGAAAGAAATATCTTTGAACTGACCGGAAATTTTTCCGGATACGGCTTGTTTCAAAAGATCAAGCCCGATCTCTCCGCAATATTTTTTCCGATCTATCTTTATCTTACTAACCATATCTATGTCTTTCGCCGAATCATCAAGGTCTTTCGCCGAAACATCAAGTTGAGTAAACTCATAATAAGCGGATTTCATACTTATATCCAAAATCATTGGGTCTATCAGATTTAATAGAATTGAATCATTATCATATTTCAGATATAAACCACTGATCTTTGTATCTCCATTTTTATATCTGTATTTATCATATTCATAATTCAGATCGAAAGAATGCTCTTTGAACTCCGGCTGCCAGGAAAGATCGAAAACAGTAGTCTCCCAGTTCTCAGTTAGTTCTTTATTATAAAATCCGGCTGTAAAGTTCAGTAATGAATTCTTTGAATAAACTCCCTCGATATCTCCGAGATAATGATTTCCGCATAAAACATTTACAGCAAAGTCATTATAAGTACCGACTGATGGATATAGCATTTTTGGTGGTGAAAAAACCGGTTGAAATCCGAATTTACCGATATCTGCAACCTTACAGAATTGAGCGAGATCAATGAAACTCTCCACACTGTCGGAAGGCATATGACTTTCTCCAACTATCAATACTTCACCCAGTTCAAGCTGATTTTCATCTGTAATTTCCGCATTCAAAAAAAGGCTGAAAAATAGTAAACTCAGAATAAGTTTATTTTTCATTTTTAACTCCCTTCTTTGAGCATCTGTGAGATCTTCGACTGCATTTCTTCCGAGATATTATCTTTGATCACGTCAAAGAGCTGATCTGCTTCTTCCAGCCTGCCGGACTCAATATAGGCAATACAGGCAAGCTCTTCTGCCCGGTTGCGGATATCAACAAGTTCGGGATATAAGTATCGAACCCGTAAAAGTTCAGGAATAGCTTCATCAAGTTTATCCTGTTTATATAATGAATACCCTTTCAGATATTGAGCTTTTGCTTTTACATATTTATATTTACTTTTTAAAAGTTCCTTTAGTTTAATTTGAAATTTCTTGGTTTCTCCACCCGATATCTGCCATTCGATCATATAAAGCTCTGCTTTCTGTTTATCTTCTCCTTTGGCAAATTCCATAAATTTCTCGTAATCATTACGAAAATATTTATTTTTGTTCTCAAGTTCTAATCCTATTAATCTTAGCCAAATAACACTTCTCCTTGAAATCATCGAAGCTTTTCGCAGTTTTGTTATCGCTTTATCCGGTTCATTTCTAAGAAGGTCTAATGTCGACCAGTTTAACAGGATATCAGAATCAGCCTTTTTGGAATGCAATTCCGAATAAACAGCATCGGCATTGTCATACTCTTTTATTTGCACATAACTAAGAGCTTGGATAAGTTTTATTTCATCAAGTTTATTATAATCCGGCATAAGTATCTCGATCTCTTTGCAGGTGCTAATTGTCTCATCCCAAAGTTCCTGTTTAAATTCATAATAAACTTTCCGATCGAGCAGCTTAACCCTGAAATTTCCAGAATCGCAGAGCAGAAGAAGTTGGGCAATTTCATCAAGGAAATCCACATTATCGGTTTGCTCTGAAATCCACCTGAGACCATTAAGTGCGTTATTTACAATTTTCCCATTAATGTCTGGTTTTATCAATTTCTTATAATAGATCAAAGCATTATTATAATCACCGATATTATAATATGAATCTGCAATTCCTAAAATGGATGAATTGAAATCTTTTTTATCAGGAAAATTAATAACATACTGTTTAAAATAATTAATAGCTTCTAAATAATCCTCTGCACTGAAAGAAGCAATTGCTGCTTTTAAAATATATTTATCCGGTGATTCTGCAGAGATTGAAAGTTTTCCATAGATCTTTGACGCTTCATCGAATCTTTTCAATTGATACAATGTCCAGGCTTTACGTGATAAGGTAAGTTCTCTATTTGCAGACGATATTGCATGTTTTTCTGCAAAGTTAAATGCCTTTAATGCTTTTTCATATTTTTTTATAGCAAAATAAATATTGCCTTTCAGAAGGAATTTATTAAAGAGATATTTACTATCTTCAGGTATATTATCAATAGTTTTCAAAGCTTTGGAATATTCTTCTTTCTGATAATAAATTTGAGATATTTTTTCCAAGGTATAGCCATGATCACTCCTGCCCTTTAGTGCTTCTTGATAAAAAACCAAAGCTTTAGAATATTCTGATTGGAATAAACTGATCTCTCCGAGGTAATAATTACTCATTCCTATCTTTTCGGACTGTGGATAATTCTTCAGGATATTCTCGAAAATTTCGGAAGCTTCAGGAAATTTATTTTCCTCAAAATGGATAAGACCTATCTTGAAGGTTGCTTCATCTGCAAATGCACTCTTGGGGAAATCTGAAATAAATCCGGTGTATTTTTTCAGGGCTTCTTCATTTTTTTTTAGAAGAAAACAGGATTCGGCAGTAAGATAATAATTTTTTTCTTCAATAGTTCTGAAATTCTCTTTTGTTTTTGGATTTGAAGATAATTGAAAAGAAGTAATCGCTTTGTTAAAATTTCCTATGGCGTTTTCATATTTTTCTAAAAGAAAAAAATTATATCCGATAAGATAATGTGCTGTTGGAATAAAATTATGTTGTGGATTATCATTAATAAATTTCTGAAGCTTTTCTGTAGAAGTTTGTTTGTTCTGCTCCATTTTTGCAATGTAGAAAAAACTATTTGAACGAATTTCGCTATTCACAGACTTAGTAAGTTCCTCAAGTATCTCTTTTGCATTCTTAGTCTTACCTTTCTCAAAAAAACAAAGTGCCTTGTAATACCGTGCTTTTTCCGACGAAAGTTTTTTCAATTTCTTAAGCGAATTATCATAATCTGATGTATTGTAATATGCAATAGCGAGGATAAGTGAATAATCATCAAAGTATTGTGAGTTTTTGGGAATTTTTTCAAAACCGACAGTAAATATCTTTTCATACTCACCATTTTCGAGGTTTGAACTCTGAAAAAGTAAAAGAGCGCGATTCACCTGTTCATTCTTTTCTCTTGTGAGAATAAGTTTAACCTGCTTCTCTGCCATAACTTCATCATTGGAAGCGATATAAACTTCGAGTAAGGCAACATCGATAGAGATATCCGGACTTTCCTTTTTTGCTTTTTCAAAATATTCCTGTGCTTTATCATACAGGTTCTTCTGATAGCATATTCTTCCCATAAAATAATTTGCTTTCCAATGCAAGCTGTGACGGGAAAATCCCGAAAGAAATTCTTTGAAAACTTCTTCTGCTTTATCATACTCATCCAGGAAAAAATAACATTGACCAAGTCCCAGAACAATATCTGCTCTGATAGCAGGGTTTATATTTATTTCGGATACTTCGAGAAACATTTTTTTTGCAGAAGTATAATCTTTTCGTATCAAATAGACATTTGCCAGCAGATATTTCACATCCGGTATCAAATCGCTTTGCGGATATGTATCGACGTATTTTTTCAATTCAACTTGAGCCAGTTTATAATTCTCATCGGAATATAAACCTACAGCAAATTTCAAGTCATCTGCCTGAGAAGCTGTTACATTCTGGGAAAAAATACCCAGAAAGAAAATAATTAAAATGATCTTTTTCATTAAAACCTCTAACTAACCGGAATATTATCTTTTTGTATCACTTTTGTTACCAAGTCTTTCCATTCGTAGATATTACCTGGATATATACTATCTGTATTATCGATCTTATCTTTTTCACCCAGAAAGAGAATGCCTGCATTTAAAAGAGAGAACAACCGGGCTATCCTGTAATTATCGGAAAAAAATAGATTACTCTTCTTTGCCAGGGCAAATAGATCGAACAAGCTTTCGACTTTTACATCAACGATATTGAGATAATCCTTTTTATTGATGCTCTTGCCCGTTAAATAAATATTCGCAGAGAAATGCCGTTTTATTCCGATCACCAGATTTTCGTTCATTTTTGTGGAAGTCGATCCATTAAGATCGAGGACAAAATTATAAAACCTGTTCTGGATAAAACGCTGTTTTGTAATGCTCGATTCTGATGGAGTAAGTTCAAGTTCAAGCTTAGTTTTTTTCAAGGGAAAATTAAAAAATTCTGCAAAACTCCGGAGTATTTGTAAAGGTTTAGAAGGAGGTGGTATAAATTTCAAGTTTGAAGTATCATTCAAGCCAATGATGGTTGACCTTCTGCTTTGTTTTAGATGTTTAATATGATTTTTATCTTCACACAAGTTGAGGATCACACAATCATTAAATGGTGGGAGATCATCATCATAACGCAGAAAATTGATATTTTCCAAAATCCGAAATCGTTTAAAGAAAGAGAATTCATATTCAGGGAAAATAAAAATGAATTCTCTGAAAAGTTTCTTCCAATTTTTAATATAGGAAATAACTTCAAATGAATCGACGGGGTTATTTGAAAAGAAAATAACCATTTTTTTCGGTTCGGTTAATATTTGTGTAAAATTATGTGATTTGTGGTCACTTTTCTTCTTTATTAAACTGCTAATAATATTTTTCACTATTGTTTCCTTAATCAGAATGGAATTGCAATAAACACTGTTGTTCCTTCATTTTCCTCGCTGTTAATCCATATCTTTCCATTATGAAGTTTTGCTATCAGCTCTGCTGTGGAAAGACCAAGACCCAATCCGCTTGATTTGAATTCGGTCGTTCCCGAACTGTGAGAGATAATATCGGAAAGTTCATAGAATTTCTGAAACACTTTTTTTAATTCACCCTCAGATATCCCGATCCCATTATCCTGTATATAAACGACAAGGCTTTCTTTCCCATCAATTTCTTCCTGCTGGAAAGTAGAATTGCGTGCCCCGATTATTATTGTCCCGAAATCTTTTGTAAAACGAATAGAATTAAGAACAATATTATAAACCATCAGATAGAAAGCTTCCCAGTTCAGTTTTGCTCTTTTCATTTTGCTATCGATTTCAAGCTTGATCTGCATGTGTCTGTCTTTAGAGATGATCTCAGCTTCATCTTTAACAGCATTTAAAATACTGTTCACATTCCCTGGGCTTTTTTCTATTTCATTCAACATCTGGTATTTATTAAAGTTGATCAGATCTTTTATGATCGAATGAAGTTTATCTACACTCTCTTCTGTCTTTACAAAGCACTCTTTCTCTTTTTGATGGAATTTCACTTTCTTCAATCTATTCATATATCCTTGCATAGAAACCAGCGGGGTTTTCAATTCATGGGAAATAATATTGATAAAATCTTTCTTCAAGTTATCCAGAGAACTGATCTCCTGATTTTTATGCATCAATATTTCATATTGCATTGCATTTTTAAAGGCAACTGAAATCTGGATCAGAAGTAATCTCATAAATTCCGGATTTATCTTCATTTTATTTTCACTGGAACTATAATTATCAATATAAAGATAACCATAAATGTCACCCTCGACCAGAATGGGAGCACAATAAATCGAATGTGATTCACTTCTGAAATCGATGTAACTATCGAATATTTTATTCTCTTTTGCATTTACGATATTAATCGGATTCTTCAGTTTTTGAACTTCGCTGAGTACTGCTTTACTGATATATGCATAGCTTTTCAACAGATGTTTTGAATCGTCCAATGCAACTTTGTAAATATAATTTTCATATTTATCTTTTTTTATCAGGAATCCCCTG
>JAUVLE010000289.1 GCA_030595905.1 Candidatus Cloacimonadota bacterium
TTCTGCATAATTTTGAAAATATTTTTTATCATCACTTTTCCCCAAAACACGAGCCATATTGGAAACTGCCAGCATATTTGCATAAGCGTAACTCGTTGCGTCGATCGCATCATATCGCAAGGTCGGATCATTATCAATAAAACGGGAAAGATCATCCATTCCGGTTTCAAGCTGATGATCGATAACGAACAAACCGTCACCGTCCACATCACGATCGGCTATCCACCACTCGATGTTCTTCTTCATTCCCGAATACATTACTGCCAGTATCTCCTTATTTCCGTGAATAAGATAATGCTGCCAGGCAGTATATGGAAGAAGCGAAAGTCCGGTTTTAGACTTATCATGCAGATTCACGCGATTTGTGCGGGGCGAAGTGTACCACGGAAAGCGTCCGTCTTCATAAGCAGAATGGAGCATATTTGCAATGTGACCGAATCCAACCTGTTCATCATTTGCCCAGTTCATATCCAACGCCATAAAGGGCGCACTGTAACAGCAATAGGTCTGATAAGCCTGTCTTCCTTCCATCACAACCGGATATTTGAAGAAACCCAGATTACCGCCTGCTGTAGAGAATTTTAGCAGAAACCAGCGAAATCCGTAAAGTTCTTCCAAACCTTTATCCGAGCAGGAAAAGTGAGGAACATCATTTTGGAAAAAGTTCTGCCAGTCTTTCCTGTTCAAAGCAATCGGGTCATCTTGTTTTAGAACTGTTTGCAGGTTCTTCAGAGCAGTTTGTTCATCAGGATCGATAGCACAGACAAAAGTGAATTTTTGGGAAGTGTACGGAGGTATTTCAACTTTGTATTTCAGCAGGTAAGTTCCTGCAGGTTTGCATATCATTTCATCCGGTTCGAGATTTCCGCCGATTGCCATTGTAAGTCTGTCATCGAGGATGTTGGGAAAAACATTTTTATCTTTCAGGATGATGAAATTACCTGCATTTTTTGTGATCTTCTCTCCGCCTATTTCTTCACGCCAATCTTTTGATTTTGTGCAGTCTCCGGATATTTCTATAGTTTTGATTATCGGATTTGGGGTCGGATTAAAAAGATGAACCACAGAAACCACCACATCATTTTTAGTTACACAAACCTGTCGTTGCTCTGTCAGCTTGATCTTTTGCTTTTGTTTGGTAAATTGTTCTTTTCTTTTTTTGGAAATTATTATCTGATCGATATTAAGATTTAGAATCGAACCCAAATTCACATCAGGAGTTACAAGGACGTGATCCGGAAACCAGTTGTTAGTCGTTCCGTCCGCAATATCAAAGATGTCTCCGAGTTTGTGAGTGGCATAATAGAATTTAGAAGGAATGCCGGTATAAAGAGCAATATTCTTACCGTGACCGACACAATTTTTATCGTTACGGTTTCCGATAAGATCGAGAACAGGAGATTCCAAAATTGGTATTTGCGGAAAAGTTATATTAGTGCCAAGATTAATAACGGTCAGTCTTAAAAGATGTTTTCCCGCTCCTAATTTTGGAATATAAAGCGATGACCATTTATAATCCTGCTCTTTGTTTCCCCAGCCACCGGTATTGGAATATTGCAACCTCCCTGCAAATTTGCCGTCAATCACAACATCCAACCAACACGTTCCGTTTAACGCCCGAGCATATTTAATTGAAAGATAAAAATCGGTGAGTGCGTCTTCCGATTCAAATTCATATTCTGCGTAATGACCGGCAAGCGATCCGAATTCACAACCCAGAACTTCTCCGCCTGAGGCAGCAGATTTTTCATCTTTTCCCTGCGAACCTTTTTGATTAATCGGGTTTTCAGCTTCCAATGTGATGATCGCAGATTCGGAGGATGAAAGAGTTGAAAACAGGAATATACTGAATGTGATGATGAAAATTATCTTATTCTTCATAATTATTACTCTCTTTACACCGATTGAAATCGGCGGTTAATATTTTCATTCCACCAGCTAAAGCAGGTGGTTAATGCAATGATTGTTTCGACTCGTAAAAGCAGCGACGAGTCGAGCTTCCCGCTATCAGCAAGCTGATAGTTCTATTAAGATGAAAACATAATTAAGAACATCGGAATGTTCAGCTTGCTGATCTTCCGATTGTACGGACAAGAACTACTCTACATTCCGAAGATTCGACAAGTCGAAACATTCGGAAGTTGGACAGTGTTTTCATAGGAAAACAATCTTAATCTACCTTTCTCTCATTAACCACCAGTTGTTTAATCCGGCTTAGACGGATCAACTGGTGGTACAGAACACCACACTAAACAACAACCATTTTACTTGTCCCATTAAATTTTTCATTATTTAACTGGGGACGGTTTCACAATATACATTTTCAATGGTTAGGAACTGCAAGAAACCATTGAAAAAGTATAGCAGGAAGAAAAACCTTATAAACTTTTTCAAGATTATAAATAATCTATTCCGCCTTTTATCAAGATCATCGAGAAAACAAGCAGAACAAATCCCAAAACTCTTATCAAATAAATAAAATACCTGCTTTTGAGTAAAGTTTTACTTTTATCTGTGAGGAAAGCTATTGCAATCTTCGAGCCGATAAGAAGCAGGTAAAATCCCAGAAGGAAAAAACTGCATTCCAAGACATTTCCCTTTACCAGAAAAGAACCTCCTACAGACAGCCAGAAAATATACGGATGCGGACTGAGTGCATTTGTGATAATGGCTTTTTTTAAAGATTGGTCTTTTGCAGGTTTTGTTTGAAATTGACTTTCCTTCACTTTCAGGTTCTCATATCCGAGGTAAGCGAGAAAAAGTCCGCCTGCAATGGAAATAAATCCCAAAACAGTATTCATTTCTTTCAATTGAATGAAGATAAAAACCGTAATGGTGATAATTGGAATATCGGTGAAAAGCGGAGCTAATGCAACTTTGATCCCGTTTTTCCTGCCGTGTATCAGTGTTTCGGAAATTACGAGTGTTAAAAGCGGTCCCGGAGACAGACCTGCTGTTAATCCCATCA
>JAUVLE010000179.1 GCA_030595905.1 Candidatus Cloacimonadota bacterium
AGACTCCGGCAGGAACATTATCAAACGAGTAATTTCCATCATAATCTGTATAATCAGAGTAAGTAGGCAATTCAACGACTTCTACTTTAACCCCGGAATTATCATCACTTCCTTCCAGGTTCACAGTTCCGGTTATAAAACCTCCACCAAGATCACAATCTACACAATATAACAGACCGCCACTTCCCATAATTCGAGCATGAACTGCCTTTCCACCTGTAGTACAGAAAGAGCCATCCGGTGCGATATCAACTGCAAACAAAGAACCTGGTGTATTTATATCGAACATGGGAACATTGCTGCATCGTCGGAAAAGGAAAAAATCTGAAGTACTGTTATTGATCGGACCATAACATGCAACTGCCATCAGTGAACCATCATCGGTGAGATCGATATCGATAGCATAATCACCTACATGTTCATAAACCCAGATCGGGTTTGGAGAGTAAGTATTAAAGAGATATATTTCACCATCATAACCACCGGTAATAAATACAAGAGTTCCAATTGCTATCGTACTTCCATCGGCAGAAACACACATTCCTCCGATCCAGGCAGAACTTCCTCCGCCACCGACATGATAATTCCATTTTTCTTCATAAGTTTCGATTTCATCGTCATACTCATAAACCTGAACATAACCTGAATAATCTCCGTTCACAATTATCGAAGCATCATATGACATTGCCGGTGGATTTTGATTATATTCCGGTCCTTCAAAAATAATGGAACCATCATCAGCATTCAGAACCCACATTGCACTAATTCCACCATATTGCGTAAAAATAAGTGTTGAGCCATCACCGCTAATGACGAGGTTCCCCACACTGCCATCGAACGAATCAGTCCAGAGCTGCGTTGGATTCCCCACATTATAAGATTCGATAGTAGTTCTTCCCTGACCTTCATCATACACAGCCACGAAAACGATAGAACCATCAGAATTAAGAGCCATTTTTTTGATCGAGCCATTTACAACATGCTGCCACGTTGGAGTTGAAGAAGAAGGCTCAAATATTTTAAGAGTGCTTTCGTCACCAACAGCCAGAATACTTCCATCTTCTGTCATTTCTATTGGAAAACCGAAGTCGAGATTACCAACAGCATGTTCCCAAAGCGGAACAGCACTATCATGAAACAGAGAAACACGCTCATTATTCAGATGCCACTGGACAAAAGAATTCTGAGTTACCCCAGAAACTTCAATTTCACCGGCAATTGCACCGGTATCAGATGTCTGCCATAAAATGCCCAGTCTGTTATCCCTGGAATTCACAGAACTTTCGGGAATCACCTGATTTGTCGGTTTACCTGCCATTTCCATTATTTCCAATCCTTTTTCGTGATCGGTAAATATTTTCTGCATTTGAACAGCAAATAAATTTTGAACAACTAAACACACAAAAAGAAAGATAATAATTTTTTTCATGATTTTCTCCCTTGTTTTATTTTTTCGCCTGATTCATCTTCCAAATTTTCTTCATCAATTTGTTGAATATGTTCTATTGCATTCTGTTTTTCCTTATCAATAAATTGTTGAAAAGTGGTGATTCATGTAACTTCAATACCACTTCTGAACGTTTTTATCTATCCAGTGCCTTTTAATTACAATTATTCCATAAACAAGAAAAAGTATAATAACAATCGCTGGAAGTATAAGTGAATAATTCAATTTCTTACAAATTACCTGAAAAATGTTTTTCGATGTGATTTTTTACTTTTTCTGTCATCGATGTAAGCGCCTTCGTGTTTATATTCCTCTTTGATCTTCAAGGCTTCGTCAATGTCATTCGTCTGTCCGACTACCTTATCTTTATTATTTAATATCCTGTATCTTTTTTTATCTTTCATTTACCCTCCAATTTTTTTTTACTTCTTACTTCTCATGTTTTTCTTTTTTCTTCTTTCTTTTTTCTTTAAGAGAAAGTTTTGCTTTTTTCTTTTCCTCGTGCTTTCTTAAATCTTTTGATCTACTGGCCATGATTTCCTCCTTTTTTGTCTAACTAAATTCAAATTTATTATAAGTTTTCAAGCAAAAATTATGTCAATCAAAAATATTTCAAAAATAGATTTTTTTCAAGTATATAAGGAATAAGTTCGAGCATTTCAATTTATAAATTCAAATATAATTGAAAGATAATTTTTTCTTTATTCTTGACAAATAATTTCAATACTAAAAATAAGCCTTTATGAATCTTAAAGAAAGTAAAGAAATTTAAAGGAGATATTTATGAAAAACAATTTAAGATTGTTATTAGGCTTGATTTTATTAGCCTCAATCCTCTTATCTGCTTGTGCTCCCCCACCGCCACCTGTCTCAAAAGATCAACTGGATCAGGCAGAAGCTGAAGCAATCGAAGCAGAAGAAAATGCTACAAAACTTCAAACAGAATTGGATAACCTTGATGCTGAACTTTCCACAAAAGAATCTGAACTGGAAAGTCTGAAGAATTATCAAAAAGAACTTGAAGTTGAAAAATAGGAGTCAATTATGAAAAAAATTATCTTAATCTCGCTCGTTGCGTTGTTGATTATTCCGGTAATATTACAGTCAAGGGTTACTTATCTTAATGAAGACGAATATAAAAAACTAAAGAAAAAAGAAAGACTGGCTTATTGGGAAAATCTTGAAAATGACCTTGCAGAACTTCAACAAAGAAAAGCTGATGCGATTGCAAATGCAGAAAAATATTCTGCAGATATTGAAGCAAAAAAAGGAAAGCTTGAAACCGTTAATACTGAATATGACAAAGTTCGTAATGATATCCTTGCATTTCTTGGAGTGGAAGAAGCAGACTTTCCGGCAATCCTGGAAAAAATAAGATATTTCAACAACAAGATAGCTAATTGGAACAATCTTTCTGATAAAGAACTCTGGAAAGCAAAAAAAACCGTTCGTGCTCTTATTGCCGAATATAACGAATATAGACAAACAAAATATGCGAAAGTTCCTGACTTTAGAAAAGAATTTACCGACCTCGATAATAAAATTGTAAATCTGGGAACTAGCCTGGAAGCTGCAAAACCAAAATACTATGAAGATTCTTACACAGTTGTAAGAGGAGACTGGCTTTCCAAGATAGCTCAATTTGATTTCATTTATGGCAATATGTCTAAATGGCCTATAATCTACAGAGCAAATCGTGATCAGATCAAAGATCCCAACCTTATTTACCCTAATCAAGTTCTGAAAATTCCTCGCGGACTGCCTAACGAATGGAAAGTTTATAAAGGTGAATGTCTCTGGTTGATCTCTTCATACCCGGAAGTTTACAATAATGCAGCCAAATGGCCTCTTATTTACAGAGCCAATAAAGACCAGATCAAAGATCCCGACTTGATCTATCCTAATCAGATTTTTGAAATTCCAAGAGACTAATAATATCCAATATTCGAAAGCCTCTCTTTATTTATAGAGAGGCTTTCTTTTACAAATAGACCAGATAAATTGTCACAAAATAAATTTTTTCTTATCCTGATAACTGCTTTAATAATTGGTTCACTTCATTATTTTGTAAGTCCTTACAGGTCTTTTTCATGTGATTATGACATGAAGCTTGGAGAAATTGCAGATAAAGATATTATTGCTCCTTTTGATTTTTACATCTATAAAAGTGAAGAAACCCTCAAGGCAGAGCAGGAAGCTTCTGCTGCAAAAATCCAGCCCATATATAAAGTTTCGGAAAATCTTAAGTTCAATGCACAGAAGAATCTCGATTTTATTTTCCAGCATTTTTCCATTGCAAATAGTAATGATGTAAAAAGTATTAGAAAAAAACTTCTCCAGAACGGTTATGATCTTTCAACTAATAATGTAGTATTTCTTCAAAATGATAAACGACGATTTAAAATTTATAACTATCTAACTGAAGAATTAACAAAAATTTTCAATATTGGAATATATCCGGATAATTATAGATATCAGAAAATAAAGATCTCAAAAATAAACAGAATAAATGAATACTCCCTGAAAAGATTATATTCATTGGAAGAAGCAAAAATCAAACTTATCTCGGAGCTCACTCCGGGGAAAGAAAAAGAAACTATAAAAGAACTCGCAAACATTATCCTGATAGAAAACATTGTTATTGATAACGAAATGACAAATCTTGAAATGCAAAAAGCCAGAGAAAATGTTCTATTGACAGTTGGTAAAGTCCAAAAAAATGAAAAAATAATTGGGAAAAACCAAAAGATCACCTCAATAGATCTTTTAAAAATCAAATCCTTGATAAAAGCTCAAAAGGATCAGGGAACTGTAAAAAATAAAAATGATCTGTTCCTTTCTGCCATTGGAGTATTTTTATTATCATTATTTATTATTCTTCTATTTTATTATGTTATCTGCCTGTTCTTTCAAAAGAATATGTCATCCACACCTCGTTTGATCGTGATCCTGTGTAGTTTCTTGATCTCGATCATTCTCACTATATTCATTAATAACGTTCTGAAGACACCTTCATTGTTGATCCCTTTTAGTTTTTCTGTTCTTCTCGTCGCTCTTATTTTTAATCCGCATATTGGAATTTTATTTAATTTTATCAATCTGATATTCATTTCATTATTTCTTAATTGGAGCTTTATTAATCCGGCAATATTAAGTCTGGCTACTTTTGGAAGCATGATAGCTTTGAAAAGAATGAAAAAGAAACAGGAATATTATCCATTAACACTATATCTTCTTCTGTTTTTATTTTTAACTATTTCTTTTATTTCGTTAATAAGATTTGAAAGTATTTCCACATATTCCATGCACCTTTTAAGGGGATTCATTTCTTGTATAATTTCAATTGTCGGACTTGTCCTGATAACTCCGATAGTAGAGCGCAAATTAAATATGGCGACCAAGCAGATTCTGCTTGAATTATTAGATTTTGATAATCCATTATTAAAAAAGATTTCAATGATCACACCGGGAACTTATCATCATTCCATTATCGTAGGAAATCTCGCCGAAAGTGCTGCAGAATCAATCGGTGCAAATCATCTTCTCGCAAGGGTAGGCAGTTATTATCATGATATTGGCAAGATAGAAAACCCTCGTTTTTTCATAGAAAACAATCCTGATTCATCGGAACTACATGAAAAAATGATGGCAAATGAAAGTGCAATATTGATCCGAAATCATATTCAGGAAGGCGTATCTCTGGCAAAGAAATACAAACTTCCCAAACCTGTTATTGAAATAATCCAGCAGCATCACGGAACCGGTCTGATCAGATATTTTTATAATAAAGCTCTTGAAACAAAACTCGATATCGATGAAGATCAATTTCATTATCTTGGACCAAAACCACAATCAAAGGAAGCAGCTATTGTGATGATTGCGGATATTGTCGAATCAACTACAAAATCTCTCGATGATTTTTCTGAAGATATAATAAAAAAAATATTAGATGATACTATTCACAAACTGATCACAGATGGTCAATTGGACGAAGCACCATTAACTTTGCGAGAACTGGAAACTATTAAATCTTACATGCTGCCGATTCTTATGGGAGTTTACAGGAAGCGACTTGAATATCCGGAATAAAAAATTCGTAATAATCGAGAATAATAGTCATAAAGAGATCGGGAATTATATTTTTGAGGATATTCTCAAACTCATTAAAGAGGAAGAGAACCTGCATCCAGACTGTTTTGTAAATCTATTGATTTCCGATGATGATACTATCAGAAAATATAATAAAAAATTTCTCGGCAGAGATGAGAAAACAGATGTTATGTCTTTTACTGCGAATATTCCACATATTCATCTTCTCGGAGATATAATCATTGACACCGAAGTTGCCGATAAACAAAAGGAGAATAGATCATTAGAAGAAGAACTCCGAATACTTTTCCAGCATGGAGTTTTACATCTTCTCGGGTATGATCATCTTGCTGAATCTCAAAAAAAAATAATGAAAACACAAGAAAATAAATATCGAAAAAAATTAAAGGAGATAAATAAGCTCAGTGGAAGATAGTCTCTCTATTTTAGCTATTATCGGTTTTTTATTTTTATCAGCTTTTTTTTCAGGTTCGGAAACCGCATTTTTTTCTTTATCCAAAATACAACTGA
>JAUVLE010000116.1 GCA_030595905.1 Candidatus Cloacimonadota bacterium
GTTTATTAACCGCTCAGACAGTCTTTATCAATGATGTTATGTCTTCAAATTCCAATACCATTTATGATGAAGACGGAGATTCCTCGGACTGGATCGAGTTCTATAATTCCGGAATAAATCCGGTGAGTTTAAATAATTTTGGTATTTCTGATAACATCGATGATCCTTTCAAATGGATATTTCCTGATATTACTATTCCTCCTCAGGAATTTCTACTAATTTTTGCTTCGAGTAAAGATCGTGCACTGACTGCTCATTGGGAAACATTCATAAACTGGGGAGATGTCTGGAAATATTTTGTTGGTGTTTTGGAACCTCCGGCAGATTGGAGAACAATAGATTTCGACGATTCTACCTGGCTCTCAGGTCCCAGTGGATTAGGATATGGTGATGACGATGACGCTACAATAATTCCGCAGACCATTTCATTTTATATCAGGCATACATTCATCATTTCGGATGTTAATGATATTACTTTTGCTCTTTTTCATGTCGATTATGATGATGCGTTTGTTGCTTATCTGAATAATGTTGAAATTGCTCGTGCTAATATTGGGCTGGTTGGATTTCCACCGCCTTACAATCAGTTGGCAAATTCTTCCAGGGAAGCTCTAATTTACCAGGGTGGAATGCCGGAATGTTATATTGTTGAGAATATCCAGTCCTATCTTCAAACCGGAGAAAATGTATTGGCAATCCAGGTTCATAATTGCGAACCCAGTTCTTCCGATATGTCCATGATTCCGTTTTTAACCTTTGGGATGACCGTTCCGCCTGCTTCCCCACAGGGAGTTCCTCCTATTCTCGAACCAACCTTACCACATTTACATACAAATTTCAAAATCAGCTCGACCGGAGAAACTCTTACCTTAACAGATGGAAACGGACAGACAATAGACCAACTCGATACCGGTTATATCCCGACTGATGTGTCTTTAGGCCGTCAACCTGACGGTTCTGACAATTGGCTGTATTTTACTGAAGCTACACCAGAAAGTTCAAATATTACAAACGGATTTCAAAATGTGGCAAATGATCCTCAATTCTCCGCGCAGGGTGGATTCTATAATATTTTCCAAACTCTATATCTTTCCGGTAACTCTCCTGCGGAAACAATTTATTATACTATGGATGGTTCCGAACCGACAGATACGGCAATGGTTTACACTGAGCCGATTGTTATATCTGTTAATACAGTTGTTCGAGCCAGGACTTTTGGTTTTGGAGAAATTCCCAGCCGGACGATAACCCATTCTTATTTTTTTAATGAGGATTTTTCCTTACCTGTCATTTCCATTTCTACCACACCGGCAAATTTCTGGGATGAAGAATATGGAATATATGCAATGGGAAACAATGCTCAACCTGACTTCCCTTATTTTGGAGCGAATTTCTGGGAAGATTGGGAAAGACCCATAAATATAGAATTCTATGAGCAGAACGGAGATATAGGTTTCAATATTGCTGCCGGAGTAAAGATTTTCGGCGGATGGAGCAGGGGATTGCCCCAGAAATCTCTATCAATTTTTGCCAGAAATCAATATGGATACAGTGAAATAGATTATCAAATTTTTGATGAGAAACCTATTTCTCAATTTGAAGCAATTGTTCTGCGAAACTCGGGCAATGACTGGCTGAACACAAATTATCGTGATGCTATGATGACCGGACTTTTGAATTCGACCAACCTGGATCGCCAGGCGTATAGACCCGCTATTGTTTTTCTTAATGCAGAATATTGGGGAATTTATAATGTCCGCGAAAAAATAAATGAACATTTTTTAGCTTCCAATAATGGTGTAGATCCGGATAATCTCGATCTTCTGGAATCTTATGGAGCTGTTATCCAGGGTGACGAACATAATTATTTTTCTATGTTATTTTTTATCGAAAATAATGATCTGGCAATTCCTGCAAATTATGAATATGTGGAAACACTGATGGATGTGGATAATTTTATGAATTACCAGATTGTACAGATCTTTTTTGATAATGAAGATTGGCCCGGTAATAATATCAAATACTGGCGGGAAAGAACTGCTCAAGGCAAATGGAAATGGATTATCTTTGATACTGATTTCGGTTTTGGTATGTGGGGTCCGGGAAATTATGCAAATAATACGCTTGCCTTTGCCCTGGAACCAAACGGACCCGGCTGGCCTAATCCTCCGTGGTCAACATTTCTATTAAGAAGCCTTATGAATAATGATCTGTTTAAGAAAGATTTCATTAACTGCTTTGCAGATCATCTGAATTCTACTTTCATACCTGATCGTGTTGTTAGTAGAATCGACAGCATACAGAATGTAATGGAAACAGAAATGCCCAGCCACATGATTCAATGGGAAGGTTCTATGGCTGACTGGTATTATAATGTTCAGGTTATGAGAAATTTTGCAAATAACAGGATTCCTTATGTCCACACCCATATCATTGATGAATTTGATTTACCCGGAACTGCTGATGTCACACTGAATGTGTCTCCGCCTGATTCGGGAAGAATTCAGATCAATTCTCTGATATTGAATTATTTCCCATGGATCGGTACTTACTTCCAGGATAATCCCATAACATTAACCGCTATCCCTGACCCTGGATATCAATTTGCCGGCTGGTTTGGTAATATCTTCTCAGATTCGATTTCTGTTACTGTGAATTTGACTGAAGATATTACTGCAATTGCTATGTTTGAACCTGTAATAAATTATTCCGACTCTGTTGTTTTTAATGAAATTAATTACAATTCAGCTCAGAATTTTGACCCGGAAGACTGGGTTGAGATTTATAATTGCAGTTCATCGAATATCGATATATCAGAATGGGAATTCAAAGATTCTGAGGATATGCATACATTCACTTTTCCTGATAATTTTATTTTAGAGTCGGATGAATATTTCGTTTTATGCCGGGATACTTTAGCATTTATTACCCTCTTTCCTGATGTAACAAATTATATTGGTAATTTCGATTTCGGACTGAGTGGAAGCGGTGAACTGATTCGTTTATTTGATAATACCGGAAGTCTGGTTGATTCTGTTTTATACGATGATAGCCCTCCATGGCCTCCAGAACCGGACGGAAATGGTCCTACTCTTTCTCTTTTAAATCCTTTTCTGGATAATTCATTACCCGGTAGCTGGGCTGCATCGAACGGTTATGGAACGCCTGGTGAAATAAATGATGTGTTTACTGAAATAGATGAATTTAATGTTTCCGTTGTTCCTTCAAAATATAAACTCTACCAGAACTATCCTAATCCGTTCAATCCAACAACAACAATAAAATTCAACACCGAAAACATCGAAAACACCGAACTAACTATTTATAATATCAAAGGTCAGAAGATAAGAACATTTTCAAATCTCCAAATCGATAAATCACCAAATCAACAAATTATCTGGAACGGCACGGATGAAAATAACAAATTGGTTTCAAGCGGAATTTATTTCTATCAATTGAAAGTAGGAAAAGATTTCACCGAAACTAAACGGATGCTGCTTTTGAAATAATATAGTGACTACTCATTCCCAGCTTTCCAGTTGGGAAAGCGAAGTACTCTTGCATCCAAGCCCCAGCTTGGATGCAGTTCTTGATTTCCAAGCTGGGGCTTGGAAATCAGATGATGCAATAACCTATCCGTTCACGGATAGGACAATATGATCCGGAAGATATGTTTAATTTCAGGAAGGACATAAACGTACTAAACAGTTTTTTATATCCCTTGCGACCTATGCGTAAACCTGTGGAATAAAAATGAATAAAACTTGATGAAAATTCTTGTCATAAATTAATTGGTATTGTTATTGCTTATTTAGTCATTAAATAAAAAATAACTAAGGAAAGGAAGCTAATATGAGGGTTTTAAACTACATTTTGCTTATTCTGATATGCACATTCCCGATTTTTTCACATTCAATCGAAATGAGTGGAGATAAAAATTTTCTTCAAATAACCGGAAGTTTTGAAATTGAAAAAATTTCTTCTAAATATATAAACAACGAAAAATACAATCAGATAAAGATTTCCGAATGTATAAACACAGGAAAATATAACGAAGCCGAACTTCCCGTTTATACAAAGCTCGTTAGTCTGCCGGAAACAGGAAACTTCAAAGTTAGTGAACTCAAATACGAATTTGAAGAAAAGGATGTTGATAAAAAGGTAATTCCCTTTGGCTGGCAGGATGGAAAAGATATCAATTCGGATATTTATAACAGAAATGAATGGATGCCTTCTGATATTGTAACTATAGGCAAACCGAACATAATGAGGGGAAACCGCTTTTCGCAGATCACCGTGGCAGCAGTTCAATATAATCCTTTCCGCAATAAGATAAGAGTATTAAAAAATATTAATTTAGAATTTGAGATAGATCATACAAAAACAGACAATCCCCTGAAAAAAGCAATTTCTTCAAAATCATTTTATGACTTGCTTGAAAAAAATATTTATGGAGCTGAACCGGAAAGAAACTCCGGTTCCGGACAATATCTTTTCATCTGTCCGGATGATATTGCCTTGGACCTTGCACCACTTCTCAGGTGGAAAGAGAAACTTGGATATAATGCCAGGATTGCTGTAATATCCGAAACCGGCTCAACAAATAATGAGATAAAAGATTACCTGCAAAACGCTTATGATAACTGGGAAATACCTCCTGAATATGTGGTGCTTGTAGGTGATGTCGATGGTAATATTATTGTTCCCACTTTCTATGTGGAGGGAGGACAGTATTCTCCCTGGGATGAAACCGATCATAGTTATACATTGTTAGATGGTGATGATTACTTCCCTGATATTTTGATCGGAAGATTATCTGTGCGCAGCATAACCGAACTGCAAACGATCATGAGTAAGATCATTAAGTATGAAAGCGATCCTTATGTCGAAACTGATTGGATAAAAAGTGCACTTATGATAGCTTATGTAGCTCCAGATCCATGGTATGGGATATTTTCCCATCGCGAAACAGTTATGGCAGTTAGAGATAAACTATTGGATTTTGAATATACAAAAGTTGATACTTTTATTCATCCATACCAGTCAGGAACTACCCAATTAGCAAATATGATCAATGATGGGCAGTCATTTGTCAATTTTAGGGGAGCTGGTAATTATAGTTACTGGTCAGCATATGCAAGCTATGAGTTTTTTAATATCGATGATGTGAATAATCTGAACAATGGTTATATGCTGCCGATGGTAACCAGCATGACCTGCGGAACAGGCGGTTTTGCATCAACAGCTTATCCATCCTGTTTTGGTGAAACCTGGCTTAAAGCAGGTACACCTTCCCTGCCAAAAGGTGCAATAGCTTTTATCGGTCCCAGCGAACTGGATACTCAAACCGGATGGAATAACTGCAATGATATAGGGATATACCAGGGCATTACACAAGAGGGTCTATTCAAATGTGGAGAAATGCTTTTACGCGGAAAAATGGAACTTTATAATAACTATCCATATTGTCATGGATGGGGAGGTCCTAGCAGTTCCGACCAATTCTATTTTTATATTTATAATTTACTCGGAGACCCTGGACTGGCGATCTGGACAGATACACCAAAAGAAGTTGATCTAATATTTGCTGAGCAATTACCTTTCGGCTCTAATTATGTAGAAATTCAAATCGAGATAGATGAAACAGATAAATCTGATTTTACTATCGCCATTACGAGTGAAGACAGCCTGATCGCAGTTGGAATCACAGATGAATCCGGAAGTGTGAACATTCCCTGTGAACTTAATGTTGGTGATTATTCAGTTACAGCATCAAAGTATGGATACATTCCCAAAACTGGGGAATTCAGTATTCTTGAAGGTAATTATCTGGGTCTGATAAACTACAATTTATTAGAAGAACCTTTTTCCGGTGATAGTATCAGCATTGAACTGACCTTGAAAAACTTTGGTACTCTTCCTGCGGAAAATGTAACTATCAACCTGGTTTCCGAAGATGATAAAATTGAAGTAATATCGTCTGAAATTACTACCGGTGAGATTCCGGCTGATGAATTATTTATCTGTAATTTCCAGGTACAGATATGCGATGAATGGTATGATGGCTTCACTTCCAACCTGTTTGTTAATATATTATCAAGTTTTGGCGAAAGCAGTTCTATTCTACCTATCGAGATTCTCTCTCCGGAACTTGTGCTTTCAGATTTTATTATAGAGAACAGTCCCAATTGCCTGATCCAAAATGAAAGCAGTGATATAATGATTGAATTAAAGAACTGCGGCAATAATGATTCTAATAATTTTAATGTGAATTTTATCAGCCAGAATGAGAAAGTGGAAATTATTAACGCTTTTAGTTCTTATGATAACATTCCAATAAATAGTTCAGGAACCAACCTGAACACTTTTACAGTAAATGTGGCAAATGTAATATCGGGAGAACTGGCAGATTTCAAACTCGAAATTTTACAAAATAATAGTATCCTTCAGGAAATAGAATTTAATATTCCCATCGGGATAATCGATGAATTCAGTCCAACTTTCTGTGATTACGGTTATTATGCTATAGAATCCGGAGATGTGGGAAATTTTGAAGCTCCGCAGTACAACTGGATAGAGATAGACCCTGATCTAGGTGGAGAGGGCAATTTAATTAATGCAGACCATTCAACTTCCGATGGTTATATAAAGATAATCTCACTACCTTTCCAATTTACTTTTTTTGGACAATTTTATAACTCCATTTCTGTTTGTTCAGAAGGCTTGTTATCTATGGGAGAAGCAGATCTTATTTTTCACAGGAACAAGAATATTCCTTCCGGGATAGGTCCTGATGCAATGATAGCTCCTTTCTGGGATGATATTGAAGATGGGAAATTATATGGTTATTTTGATGAGGAAAATCACTATTTTGTAATCGAATGGTCTGAATGGCATAATGTTTATAATCCCGAATATATGGAAACCTTCCAGGTAATTTTATATGATCCCGAATATTATCCGACTTCAACGGGAGATGGAAAGATCCTTTTCCAATATAAAGAGATCAACAATGTAGATCAGGAAGAAAATTATGCTACCGTCGGCATAGAAAACGAAACACAGACTGAAGGGCTGTTAATGACATTTGCAGATATTTACCCGCAGACCGTGCAGCCACTCGAGAACGAAACAGCGATATTATTCACGATCAAAGAAGGTCCCGATATTCCATATTTAATTATCGATCCATATAATATAACAGTCTCTGTTTATCCCGATACAGTTATCATAGAAAATTTTACTCTGTTTAATGCTTCGGAAGGAGATCATGATATTTCTTATACGGTCAGTTTTTCACATTTTTCCAGGAATTCCGGAAGATCGGGAAACATGAGGAATATAGAAAATGACCAAATCCTTTGTTGTTCCGGTTCTTATATTCCCGTTATGCCAATGAACCTGCTATTCTACCTTGTTCACGACAGTCCGGATGGCGAACCGGTTTATGGGGTAAAGTTAGATTTTCCATCGGGGTTTTATGTGAATAGTGCCACAGATATTCAAACTCTGCACTATAATAATGAAACAGGTGATGGTGTGGAAGTGAGCTGGGGTTTTGGTAATGGAGAAGTGATCTCTCCCTCAACACCAACTCCTTTTAATGTAAATGTTACGATAGATGAAGATCAGACCCAACCGGTAGAAATAGGTTGGTATATCGAAGGGGACGGAACAGGTTCGGAACCGCATTCCGTTAGTGGAACATTTACTATTAATCCCACGAGTGACATTTATCTCTGGGTTACGTATCCGGATGATGGGAAAAAACTTCTCCCCGGGATTCAGGACAGCATCAAATGGAGTAGTTATGGAAATATTGACCTGGTAAAGATCCAATTAAGCAGAGATGATGGAGCCACCTGGGAAATTTTAGCTAATGAAACGGATAATACAGGATTCTATGAATTTATGGTTACAGGTCCTCTTTCTGATGAATGCAATGTTAAAGTTGGAACCCTTGATGATGAATGTTTTGATATTTCCAATGGTGTTTTCCAGATCACAGCTTTAAATATTCAGTATCCCGCTTTGGGTTCAATATTATCTTATGGTGAAACGGACACTATAAAATGGCAGGATATCGGTGGTATAGAAAAAGTTAACATCGAGTTAACTTTTGATAATGAATTTTCATGGGAAACCCTTGCCTGTGAGATCGATAACCTGGGTTTTTATGAATTCACAGTTCCCGGTCCACTTTCCGAATTCTGTAAACTAAGGATCAGTAGCCTGGATGGTGTGATTGTAAATACATCGGACTTATTTACAATTGTAGATTCACCTGTTAATTGGCTTTTGGCGAATACAATGTCCGGTACAATACCTGCAGGTGAAAGTGAAAACATCTCACTTTCCATTTCCAGTGAAAACCTTGAAGTTGGAACCTATGAAGCTTATTTAAGAATTGAAACCAACCTGGGACAGGTGCTTAGTCTGCCGGTTTGCCTCGAAGTGATTTCAAGTATCCCGCCAATAGATAAATACAAACTCTACCAGAACTATCCCAATCCATTTAATCCGGCAGTTGCCGGAGCCGGTCGCAATCTGTTCACAAAAATCTCTTATGATATTCTTGAAAGAAAAAAAGTTAAGATAAGCATTTATAACATAAAGGGGCAATTGATAAAAACATTAGTTAATGAATATAAAGATCCCGGGCAACACGATACTTACTGGGATGGAACTGATAAATATAATAATCCGGTAAGTTCCGGAGTTTACTTTTATAAACTGAAAGCCGGGAAATTTGAAAAAGGGAAAAAGATGATACTTTTGAAATAATAGCAAACTTCTGATTGTCGCAAGACATCCGAATGTTTGTAAATGAAATAGTTTCAAACTTTGTTTGTAAAACGAAATAGTTTCAAACTTTGTTTGTAAATGAAATAGTTTCAAACTTTGTTTGTAAAACGAAATAGTTTCAAACTTTGTTTGTAAAACGAAATAGTTTCAAACTTTGTTTGTAAAACGAAATAGTTTCAAACTTTGTTTGTAAATGAAATAGTTTCAAACCTTGTTTGTAAAATATTTTTCCCAACACTCAGCCCTC
>JAUVLE010000109.1 GCA_030595905.1 Candidatus Cloacimonadota bacterium
CTGTTCAATGAGCTTTTCGTTTAATCACAGTCACAAAGCAGACCTTGTAAAATACTATTGATTTCACGGGTTAAAAGCTTTATGTTACTTCAGAACCCTGCACGATATTATTTTTGTAAATATACTTCCTGAGTTCGTTCATCCATTTGGTTTTATTACCTTCAAATTTTCCGATAGCGATTTGCGATCTGCGAATATTGGAAGTGAACAGCCGTGATATTACAATGTCTCCCCTTAAGTATGGAAGCAATTTTGCCAACGTCTCGATATATTCCGGGATTTCATAAATAGATGCTTCACCACTACTTATCATCTCTGCCAATTTAGTGTTTTTGTAAACCACCAGGTTGTGAAACTTAACCTGTTTGATAAACTTGTTTGAACTGATATATTTTATCGTCGCCAGCATATCTTCAAAGGTTTCCCCGGGAATTCCCATGATCAGGTGAACTCCTACTTCCAGTCCTGCTTTCCCGCAAACTTCAATTGCTCTTTCTGTATCATCGAACGTATGACCGCGATTCAAATATTCTAAACTTTTATCATGAACGCTTTGCATTCCTATCTCGATGGTCACCGGCACATCGAATGAACTTAAAAGCTCCACAACTTCATCATTCACATAATCCGGGCGGGTGGAAACTACAAGTCCGATAACTTCCGGGTGAGAAAGTGCCTGTTCGTATTTTCTTTTTAGAATATCGATATCTCCGGCTGTGGAAGTATCATCCTGGAAATAAGCCAGCAGGGCTACATTACCGCAGTTTTTTTTTATTCTGGGAATAGCATCTTGTAGTTGTTCTTGTATATTCAAACCGCCGGATTGATATTCGCCGGTAAAAGTTTCGGGATCACAGAAAATGCAGCCGCCGGTTTTTATTCGATGCGGACAGGGTATTCCTGTGCTGAGTCCAACGCGGAATACTCTTTTGCCGAACCTTTGTTTAAGGTAAGTGGAATATGTAAAAATCCTGTATTCAAGCCTCTGTTCCATAATTATTTACCAAATGGTGGTTGATATGCCTGCTGTCAATTAAAGAAAATCCTGCACTCTGGTTACCATGCCCCAGCTTGGTAACCTATAGAAGAAAGAAATATCAGTAGTGTCAGATCACCGATCTGACTATCAAAATATTCAGACAGTTCGATGAGCTGTTACTGCATTCCATTTTTGTAGTGGTAGAATATTATTCTGCAAAGCCGTGTTAAACTTTTTGAGACAACATCACTCAGTTTCGGTTCGTTAATAGAATCCAGAGATTCCGGTTGAATTGCGATCAGAAAAGTTTGCTTGTTTTCTTTTTGCAGCAATTTCATATATAGTTTTATGGGAATTTTATGAAAATGTTTTCCATAATCTTCGATCTCATCGTACGTGGTTATCCTGATTTCTCCGGGCTTTCCTTTGAAATCCGAACAATCTATGAACAGGAGCAAGCCGGGCTTTTTATTATTCATCAGATTCAGGATAACTTCATCCATATTATTAAATTCTGTGTACGAATTTTTGAAGTCTTCCCTTATCCTGTTTATGAATTCTATTCCCACACCATCATCACTGCGATATGGATTGCCGAGACCGATAAAAGTTATCTCATCTTTTTTATATTTCTGGAAAATATTTTTTAAAAAACTATCGATTTCCATAATTTTCCCCCGAAAACTTGAATTAAAACTTTAGTTAAGTTGGCTTCAGCCAATTTTGACTTAAGCTCCCCACTATCAGCAAATTGATAGTTCTATTAAGATGAAACAAAAAAAAATGCAAAACATCAGAATATGCCAAAGGTTTACCAGCCTTTGGCTGGCGTACAAGTGTTCAGCTTGCTGATCTTCCGATTGTTTGTGCACCTCAACATTCCGAAGAATCGACAAAGTCTAAACATTCGGAAGTTAGAAAATGTTTTCATAGAAGTTGATTTCAGCTATGACCGTTACGAAGATCTGCGATCATTCTATAAATCTAAAAAAACTCGTTCCGGTCAATTGCAGACAGGAACGAGTATTTATTATTTTTCAATATTACTTTTTTACAACTTTAACGAGATGTGTAGCACAACTTATGCAGGGGTCATAAGCACGAGCTATTTTTTCCAACTCGAAAGCTATCTCGCCTTCATTTTTTCCTGCTTTATTCAGAGAAAGTGCGGAGTTAGCCATATATTTTTCAATGTCATCCAGGTTGTAAGCCGTAGGAGTAATTATATTGGCATCCGTAACATAACCATTTTCAAATGAATAATCATGAACCAGCAATCCTCGTGGCGCTTCTACAGTTCCCACTCCTCTTCCTTTTTTCCTTGTTGCTTTTTCAAATTTCGGATCTGGAAGTTTGAGCAGGATATCTACAAGTTTCGGGATTCTCTCCAGGCAGTAAATAATTTCAATTGCCTGAGCAAGATTATTATATAAAGGATTTTTCAACCATCTCTCATTTTTGTATTTCTTAAAATATTTTGCAGCTTCTCCTTTCAGCCTGTCACCGATGCAGTTCAATCTGGCCAGAGCACCCACTGAAAATGGTTTTCCTTTGTAAAGTGATCTTTTTGCAAAAGAGTGTGGAACAACTCTTTCGATAAGAGTTTCTTTATATTTTGTGGAAGGAAGAACGGTTCCATCAGAGAAAATAAGCTCTTCTCCCCAGAAACCATATTTTTTATCGGCAGGATTGCAGCAGACGAATACAGTATCTTCTTCAAGGTGATCTGGAAGTTCGAGTCCACCCACAATATCTGTGGCAGCACACATAAAAGTAAGTGATTCTTCTGCTTCCTTTTTGATTTCGAGAAGTTCGGATCTTTCGGGAAATTTGCCAAAACCACCGGCAGTTGCATTTTCACCATGAATGAATTTTCCATTTAATATCTGCATGATCTTATTACTGTATTTTTTCAGATTCAATGCCTTAGTTATAACGTCTGCATATTTATCTACCATTGCAATTACATTAGGATAGCCCAGGTAGTCCGGCAGAGCCAATGCAAAAATATGAAGCGAATGACTTTCTATCATCTCCCCCATGTGCATCAGTTCACGAGCATAATAAGTTTTTTCATCTTCATTGGTCTTGAGTGCTCGTTCAATTGCACGAATGGAAGCGTTCTTATGAGAAACCGTACAGATCGCACATATTCTGGGAGTGAACGAAATAACTTCTTCCGGTAATTTTCCAATTGCAAGAGCTTCGATAAGCCGGGGACCTTCAAATATCCTTACTTCGAGTTTTTTTATTTTATCGCCATCGATCTCCACATATATTCCACCGTCACCTTCTACTCTTGCCAAATGATTTACTACTATCTTTTTCATCATTCAACCTCCAGTAATTTTTGAACTTTCTCGACAATTTTGCTTCCGCCGAAAATCCTGAATCTTTGTATGATATCTTCTGTTTTGAAACCCTTTTCTTTTAAAAGTTTCAATTCCGAAGTATGATTTGCTTCGTCTATTATTCCCCAACATCCGATGCAGGGTGTATTGTGGGAAGGGCAAGGTGCTGTACATCCGCCCATTGTTAAAGGACCCAAACATAACTTTCCATCATTAAGCAGGCATTCATTTTCCCTGAATTTGCATTCCAGGCAAACAGGAGAATTTGTATATGTGGGTTGATTTCCATGTAATAGTTGAGTAAGCGCTCTTAACATTTGAGGAGTACTGGGAGGACAACCAGGGATAAAAGCATCAACTTTTACAAACTTGTGAATAGGCTGTGCTTCCCTGGGAATTGCAACTGTGAATTTGGCGTCTCCATATACTCTGGTAAATCTCTGTTCCCACTTTCCGTCTCCCAGAGCCATTGCCTGTATCCCGCCGAAATTTGCACAGGAACCGAATGCAACCAATACACCGGCTTTCTCACGTATTTCTTTTAATTCATTCAATTGTTTATTTGTATTGATCGAACCTTCTACCAATGCAATATCAACATTAGCGACATCTTCATTATTGCTCATTGCCTCATAAAACACTTTGATATCAACATAATTAAATAGATCTACAAGAATATCTTCACAATCGAGAACAGCAAGTTGACATCCTGCACAACCGGTAAATCCATATATTCCTAAAGTTGGTTTTTTTTTCATCATTCCTCCTAAATCAGTTCTCGCATATGAATTACATCCCAGTAAGTGAATACGGGACCATCGATGCAGGTATATCTGTAATCGATTATGCAATGTCCGCATTTTCCCGTACCACATTTCATTCGTCGTTCCAGATTCAATAATATTTTGTCTTTCTCTAATTTATATTTAAGGATTTCCTTAACGACAGATTTATACATTACCGGAGGTCCGCAAACACAGGCAATTGTATTTTTGGGATCGATATCACTAACATATTTGAATAAATGTGTGACTAATCCTTCTTCAATTTCATTCTCGTATCCTTCATTTCCTTTATCTACTGTTAAATGCAGTTCAAGCTGATCGGATTGGAGCATTTCAGTGAAATCCGGTTTATAAAGCATATCGTCAATATTCCTTGCACCGTAGAGGTAGATCAATCTTCCGAAAAGTTCCCTGTTATCCAGGATATAAAGAAGTAAAGATCGAAGTGGAGCTGCACCCAATCCACCGGCAACGATAATAATATCTTTCCCTAACATTTTTTCAATGGGAAATCCATTTCCGAAAGGACCCCTCAGACCAAGCTGATCACCATCTTTGAGTTCAAATATCTTATTTGTGAGTTTACCTGTTTTCCTGATAGCAAACTCAAATATACCTTTACGGGTGGGAGAAGAAGATATCGAAAAAGGTGCTTCGCCTGAACCATATACAGACAACATCATGAACTGACCCGGCTTGTAATCGAGATTCAGATGTTTATATTCTTCTTTGGGAACAGCCTGGAAGAATCTGACATCCGATGTCAGGTCTCTCTTGCTGATAATTCTCATCATAATAGGTGTATATAATTCCGGTTCTTTTTGGTATTCATATTTCATTATTCTTTCCTCCTAACCTTTCATTTTCTCAACGACTGTTACTACATTTATATCAACAGGACAGGTTTCTATACATCTTCCGCAACCCACACAGCTTGGTGAGCCGAAATGACCGATGAAAGCTTTTAATTTGTGGGTATACCACAACTTTAATCTTTCCGCCTTGGATTCTCTGAAGTTATGTTGACCTGCAACAAGTGAATAATCCTTGAACATACAGGAATCCCAGTATCTTCTTCTTTCTCCGGTTTCACCGGAAAGTGCAAGATCATCGATTACATTAAAGCAGGTACAGGTAGGACAAACCATTGTACATTGTCCGCAGGACAGACATTTTTCACCGAATTCATCCCAGAATGGTGCATCATACATCAATTCCATCAGGTCGGTAACTCCTTCGAGGTCAACATCATTTATGTAGCTTTTGTTTCTATTCCTTCTGAATTCAACAAACTTCTTTGATACATCTTTTGGAACTTCTTCACTAAAAATATCAGCACCCTTCCTGACTATATCATCTCCTTTTTCGGAACCGACCCAAACCAGATAATAATCACCAAGATCAAAAAAGAACAGGTCATATCCCTCTTCCACAATACTGGTATTACTTTTATGACAGAAGCAATTTTCTCTGGGAGTTCCCGATTTCCCAATAATAATTAATCTTTCCCGTCTTTTCATGTAGTAATTATCCACGTAATCTGTAGTATAGAATTTATCAAGGATATTTACCGCATGAATATCACACGCAGGAACACCCACTACAACTGTTGTAGGAATATCTTCTTCCGGAATTGAATATTTCGAAGGTGTGAATTTCAGCATAGTAAAATCCGGCGGCATCAGGAATTTCTTTACCGGGATTATGGGTAAGATACACTCTTCATGTATCACAAGATCTTCTTTTTTTTCGATCTTTCCATACACATACTTGGAACCTTTTGGAACCGGTGCCCAAACTTCTCCAAATTCTTTTAAAACATCATAGAGTTTTATCTCATCTTTTTTTGAGAGTTTGAGTGCTCGCATATAAGCCTCCCTCTAATTTTTTTTGTGCAATTTTAAAATTGCTTTTTTTTTGTCAAACAAAACGAAAATAATATTTTACATAGATAAAATAGTTGGAAATATTCTATCTTTTCCAAATCTAATAAAGAAAATTCTTAAAGTTGACTATCCCCGTGGCAAGCTAAGGAGTATTTTTTATTTAAGCAAGCTTAAACACGAATTTTCATTATTTAACCCCTCTGTCATTCACCGAATGACATCTCCCCTAAATCAGGGGAGAAAATATGGAAACCACAACGCAAGCATTGAGGAATTCTTTTGATTAACTTCGTATTTTATCGATAATCTTAATAATCTGAAACGATAATATCTACACGCCTGTTCTTTCTTCTTCCTTCTTTGGTTGTATTATCTGCAACAGGTTGCCGGAAACCATATCCCACAGACTCCAGACGATGCCTTCTTAATCCAAGTTCGACAAAAAACTCTTTTACGCCAAATGCTCTATCTTCCGAAAGTATCTGATTGAATTCAGCGGAACCTGTATTATCGGTGTGTCCTTCTATGATAACGTTCGTATCGCGATAGATCAAAAGAATTCCAGCGACCTTTGCCAGAGCTATCTTCAGATCGCAGTTAAGAGAAGATTTTCCAACATCAAAAAGTATATCGGACATAGAAATAATAGTTCCGCGAGCATCTTTTCTCACGCTGATGAGCTCATTCTGAAGCTGATTGAATCTATTCTCCATATCTTTCTGAATACGCAGAGCTTTTTCTTTTGCCATTCTCTGTTTGATCTGACTTATTTCTTCGTTCATATTGTTTATCTCTCGAAGTATCTCTTCGCCTTCTCTTTGAACTTCCAAACTGACTGCGTAATTTTTTGCTGCCACCATTTGTATTTTTGCAGCTTCCGTTAAAAGCTGGATCATTTCAAATTCTTCGATTGCTTCTTTAGAATAAATTTTTTTTGAATATAGTTCTATCGCCATATCGATCCTGGCAAGAACTATCGGATAAATATCTACTTCACGAGCTATCTCGGAACTCAAGTATTCCTGGTATGTTTTTTCAAGTTCTTTTTTATATTCATTTAATTTTCCAATAGTAAATTCTTCCGACCAACAATGCATATAAAAAATTACAAATATCAGGAAAGCAAATAATATTTTATTTCTCATATTTCAACTCCAGTTTCAGGTCATGCAATTCTTCCTTGAGATATTCAAGCTGTTTTCTGGTAAGTTGAAGAGATTCAACCTGTCTCTCATGCTGCTTTTTGCTTTGTTCCATATCATTTAAACTGAGAGCCAGCCGATACAGGATAAAAGCTTTATCGATGTTCTTATGCAGCCTTTTTTCCCGATTCCTTTCTTTAAGTTCCTGATATTCCTCATAGAGCTTGTCAGCTTTTTTCGTGAGAGTAGATTCCAGTTTCTGTCTTTCGCAACTTTTCTTCAACACTTTTACCTGGTACTCTTTTCTTGCTAATTCCTGTTTTAACAGCTTACTGCTTGAAATACAGAAAACCTCACTAAACAACAAAAATATGAACAATATTAAAACAATCTCTTTTCTCATTTCCAACCTCCTTTTTAATTCCCGAAAATTTAATGGGAACAAGAAATACGCATTTAAAAATCAAACAATAATTATTCTACTTTTCTCTGCACTCGTAACTTCTCCAACAATAGCAGTATTTGGATAGCAGCTTTTTCTAAGCTCGGATAATATTTCTTCCACCTTTAGAGGATCAACACACATCAGGATACCGCCGGAAGTCTGAGCATCGAACATTAACATTTTAATATTGTAATCTACATTTTTGAATTTACAGTATTTTTCCAGATATTTCTGATTTCTGAATGCTGCTCCCGGAATACAGCCAAGATCGGCCAATTGATAAGCTCCCGGTAACAAAGGAATGTTTTTACTTTGAAAGATAAAAGAAACTTTGCTTGCTTCCGCTACATTTTTTGCATGCCCGATGAAGCTGAATCCTGTTATATCTGTTGCAGTTGTAATGTTGAACTTCTGCATAATTTCTGCAGCTTTTTTATTAAGAAGTTTCATGTTCTTTATTGCTTCCATATAATTTTCATTGGAAGTTTCATTTAATCTTTTTCCGGCAATGATGATACCGGTTCCAAGCGGTTTAGCCAGAACAAGTATATCCCCGGGTTTTGCGTTGGAATTTGTGATTACCCTTTCCGGATGTACTATACCGGTAACTGCCAGACCATACTTTGGTGGAAAATCTGTGATCGTATGACCACCAATTATCAAAGCTCCGGCTTCTATAACTTTGTCACTTCCACCCTGAAGAATTTTTATATAAACTTCAATTGGTATCCTTTCATCCGGAAACATAACAAGGTTCAAAGCTGTAATCGGTTTCCCACCCATCGCATATACATCGCTTAGGGAATTTGCTGCAGCTATCTGCCCGAAATCGTAAGCATCGGAACAAACAGGTGTGAAAAAATCTGTGGTCTGGATCAAAGCGATCTCATCCGATATCTTATAAACACCGGCATCATCGAAAGTATCTGAGCCAACGAGAAGGTTCGGATGTTTTGGCTTCGGCAATTTTTCTAAGATCTCAGCCAACTGCTGAGGTGGCAGCTTAATACTTCAGCCGGTTTGTTTTACTATAGATAACAGATCAAATTCCATTTAGACTCCAGAATAAATTTAAGGATAAATAAGATGGTCTGCATCGGAAAAAGCCTTTAATATAGTATAGGCATTAGAAATTATTCCAACTTCGACCTTTTCCTTTACATTATAAAAATTTACGCAATTCCCGCATATCAATATTTCAACACCCAGATTTTCCAATTCCCTGATCTTTTCAAGATACGGAGAATCATCTAAAGCAAGATATACTCCTTTGTGATACAAAATTATTTTTTCCGGTAAGGGAGCTACTTCTTTTATCGTATCCAGAAATCCACCGGTAAGCATTTTCCCCAGTTCATCTTCTGCTACACCATTTGTTTTGAAAACATAAACATGCTTTCCTTTTTTTTTCTTCGGGATGCTGCAATATGTTTCAACCTCTTTTGGATATGATCCTTCTTCCAATTTTGTTGCATGAAGTTTATAAACCCCATTTTCTTCGGAAACATCAAATCCAACGTTATTATCTTTCAGGAATCTGCTTACATTCTCCATCGAAGTTTCATTATCGATCAGAATCATGAACTTTTCATTAACGGCAATATCTTTCAAAGCTTTTTTTGTTAGAATAAGCGGCTTGGGACAGGTCTGTCCTTTTGCATCTACTATTTTCATTTTTACTTATCTCCTAATACTAAAACAGATATGCAGGGTTCTGCACAATTCATATTAAACCACTAAAGTGGTTTCTGACGAGTAGAGTTCCATCTCAACCCACAGTTAAAACTGTGGGCTAATGCTATAATCCGTATTGAATTAAGGGGCTGTCCCGGAAGTCCCCATTCTTTACTAAACAACATTTGCATTTCTCATAATCGATTTTCATCTTAATTCATATTTCCGAATAAATCGACTCAGGATTGTCATTTCGCAGCCAAATGAACAAAAATAATCGT
>JAUVLE010000311.1 GCA_030595905.1 Candidatus Cloacimonadota bacterium
CTACAAGGAATTCAAGAAATTCCACTATAGGAGCGTGAGCTTCAATAGAGAAAAAGCTGATCCAGGTATCCTGTCCTACTGCTTCCAGATCGAAATCTATAATATGTTCATCTGGAATGTTATCTGCCACATCAAAAGAGAATGCTCCAATAACGGTGGCAAGATCACCTGAAGGAATATTTCCAAAATTCTCTGTTTCATCGATAATGGTGATATAAGGATCGGTAGAGGATATTGTGACTACAACATTTATTGCTTCATCACCTCCGACATTATTTACGGTCATGTCTAAAACAATTGATTCACCATAATCTACAACGCTGTTGTTATTTCCGCCGGAGTCATCGATATTATATGAATTATATACTACATATGCTCCACCTGGAGGGATAACCGGGATCGCTACTTGATAACGGTAGTAGTTTTGTTTTGTAATTATCAGATCGACTACTGCAGGAGGAATTTGCGGATCGATCGTAATTGATTCGGGTGCACCTGTTCCTTCTCCCACTCCGATAAGTTCACCATCAACAGAAAGGGCAATGAGAGCACCTTCATCTGCTGTAACAGTAAAGAAGTTTACACCGCTTAGAAGTACAGCATCATGAGTAACTGTGAGGTCCTGTGGTATTTCGGAATAAACTGTGGAAAATGCATCGCCGTGATGATGGAACAGATAGTATGTGATAGCTTTGTTGGCTGTGTTATATGGCCAGCTTGATTGCTGAAGGAAATATTTTCCGGCAGCATTAGCAAAGGCTGGGAGTATTCCTCTGTGTTCAGGAGTTGTGCCGTATTGAGGCATGAATTCAGGCCACATATTATCATACATTCCCCAAACGTATGTATCATTTACGAAAGAATAGGAAATTTCGGAAGCTGCTATAATTCCAAGACAACCGGCATTTTCGCCATTATATGTATGTCTGTGAAATTTTTCTACGAAACATTCACCGGCAGTGTTAAACATACCGGTAAGACAGTTGATGGAAAATACAAATACCAGGTCTTCATTTGTAAGATTATTGATATCACTATTATGATAATACGGTTCTCCCCATCCATCTACACCACCGTGATCTCTGTGCTGAAGCATGAAAGCGCCACTATTGATGGCATTATTGACCATTGTGGCATTACCTCCGGTCCATCCACCAAGCTCGGCAGGAGTTGCGGGTATATAACTCAGCCCATTAGGACCAAAGACATTTAAAACTGTGGCAGTATTAGTTGCTGTCGACCAGGGATCGCTGTTTGGATTTCCACTATAGATAGCATTGATACGAACCTGATCTTTGCCCAGTTCATTGTGCCAGAAACCACCCACAGATTCGGAACATATCTGGAACCAGCGTGATGTTTGCCAACCAAGGGCTGTTACGGGATGATCATAAAAATCCGGGTTCGTGGGAGGTGTACGTTCATAATTTAGAACTTTAGTGATCATCGTTTCAAGATGAGTAGCATCCTGAGCAGTCATACGTGCAAGGATAATATCCGGCATCATATTGCCGTTCACATCTGCATAGATATTATCGGAAACACAGCCGCTATAATTAGGGGCTACGATAGTATTTCCGGTTGTACCATGGTCTGCCAGCAGGAGGATCGCCGTTGGTGCAGGATCCCAATTTGCGTATGCGTCATTAATATAATTCTCGATTGTAGTTGCGTTATTTCCACCAACTTCCGTGATCGTTTTAACAACAGTTGAAATTCCCTGTACTGTACGAAAAATTTTCATTGAATCCGCCCAGGCAATGAAGTCCGGATGATCAGGACAAATGATAAGATATTCCGCACCTTCACGTGTTCTGGAATTTGTACTGCTGTAGTCCATTTCTTGCAGAGACTGTTCATTAAGGAGCATATCATCCATGAGTGTATCCCACCATCTGCTGCGCAGACGGTCTTCACCGAAGTGTCCGTTCCCGCCAATGAAATTTACTTCTACCTGAATGTCACGATAGACCAGCAATTCTTTGGTTACAGGATTGTATTGGAATGGAGTGATACCAAGCATCACTACGTCCACTCCACGAATTTGAGTCTGCTCTCCAAGTTTAATGGGCTTTGCCGGATAGAATTCATTCTTTGAATAAATAGCTTCATCTTTGTTATATTCCAGCGGGCTATCATCAGTATCCAATGGAATACGCGGTGCCGGAGCCAATTCAACATCATAGAATGTTTCGGTACGGAAAGATATAATTCTAAGTTCCGCTGTTGCACCTTGAGGAAGAGCAATGAACCGACCGTTACCCGGAAGATCCGGGGCACCTTCGTTATTCGGAAGAAATACATCCGGAAGATATAGGTTCATCATGTCTTCGCCGTTTATCCTGGTTCCCTGCAGGACAAATTCATTAATTGAGTAATTAACTTCCACTCCAGAGCTGCTTCCTCTGGATAAACTAAAACCTGTTTTGCCCCAACTGTCATCATATTT
>JAUVLE010000093.1 GCA_030595905.1 Candidatus Cloacimonadota bacterium
TTATTATGAAGAAATAAATGATCAATCACTCAAACTTTTCTGGGACGATAATTGTAAATTTGAAGAAGGTTTTCAATTAGAACGAAAAGAAGAAGGTGGTGAATATGAGAAGATAGCAGATATACCTTCCAATTCTACTTCTTATCAGGATAATGAATTAACATACGGGACTACTTACTTTTATAGAGTCATAGCCATCACCTCTGCTTCAGCATCACCTTTTTCAAACGAAATATCTGCACATACGATTTTCCCCGAACCTTCTTACCTTTCTGTTGTTGTAGTTAATGACCAGTCTATGAAAATATCCTGGGTAGATAATTGTATTTTTGATGAGGGTTTCCAGTTAGAAAGAAAAGATGATGACGGTAAATTTAATGTTATTGCCACTCTGGATGAAAAATTAACTTCTTTTCTGGACGAAGGATTACGCTATAAAATTAAATATATTTATCGAGTTGCTTCCATTACAAAATTAAATATATCACTATACTCAACTGCCGTATCTGCTACCACAATATTTCCCGGACCTACCTTTCTCACTGCCGAGGTCGTTGACGATCATACGGTTGCTCTTTATTGGGAAGATAACTGTGGGTTTGAAAAAGGTTATAAACTGGAAAAGAAAATGGATGACGAAGAATTTTCTTTGCTTACAACCTTAAATGAAAACGTTACTTCTTATACAGATATGGGTTTATTATCCGGAAAGACATTTGTTTACAGGATATTTGCATATTCATCCTTAAATGAATCGGATTATTCAAATTTTGAACAAATTGAAACAAAATTCCCCAAACCTACTGAACTGAATGCAGTAATTGTTGGTGATGGTAAAATAGAACTTACCTGGGTTGATAACTGTTTCTTTGAGGATGGTTATAAAATAGAAAGAAGTACTAACGGAAAGGATTTCTCGGAGATAGGAAGAACAACTTCCAACGTTATCTCTTATAATGATAAAGGATTACGTTATGAAACTGATTATTACTACAGGGTCAAGGGGTTTACGAGTGTAAACTCTTCCGGGTATTCTGACATTATTAAGAAAACAATGATAATTGATATTCCTGTGAATATTTCCTTAAAAACAATTGGAGATAAGAAAGTAAAAATATCCTGGGAAGATAACTGTAACATCGAAGATGGATTTAAAATAGAAAGAAGAACTGTTGATACCGGTTTTGAATTATATGGAAATGTCCCTGCAAGTACTACTTTTTTTATAGATTCAGAGACAAAGATACACGAAATATATTTCTACAGACTTTATTGTTATGTTAATCAGAACAGATCAGAATATTCCGAGGAAATAAGTGGAGTCTGTCATTATGGTAAACTTAGAGTTCCGGAAGATTTCCCGAAAATTCAAGCAGCTATCGATTGTGCGGTCGATGGGAATATGGTTATAGTCCAACCCGGCACTTATAAAGAAAACATTAACTTCAATGGAAAGAGTATTACAGTATGTTCACAATTTTTAATTAACGGAGAATCGTCTTATATTTCCCGGACGATAATAGATGGGAATCAAAATGGAAGCGTGGTGAGTTTTGAAAAAGAAGAAAATAACAGATCGATCCTGACGGGATTTACAATAACCAATGGAAACGGTAATGACGCTATGGGCGGTGGTATATTTATCTACCATGCAAACCCGACCATACAGCATTGTGCAGTGATCGGCAATGATGCAGGTAAACTGGGAGGCGGCATCTATCTGTATAGTTCCAATCCTGTTATTGAAGATGTAATAATTTCAGGTAATTCGTCTGTTGATAGAATCAGTGGATATGGAGGTGGAATATATTTAAGTAAATCCAACCCGAAAATGACAAGACTAAAAATCATTACGAATACAGCCAGTGAATTTGGCGGTGGAATATATATTTACGACTCAAATCCTGAAATAAAAAATTGTGTTATTTCCGGTAATAAAGTTAATGGAATTAAATACGGTTATGGAGGAGGAATTTACACTCAATACTCACGTCCGGAATTTGAAAATCTTACGATCTATGGTAATTCCGCATTACATGGAGGAGGTATTTTCTGTCACAGTTTTTCAAATACAACTTTAATAAATTCCATTCTTTGGAACAACTCTCCTCAGCAGATTTGTTTCCATGAATTCGGTGATATTAAGTTAATTGTTAAATACACAAATATCGAAGCATTGGAAGAAGATGGAATAAAAACAAATAATAATTGAACTATCTTTATGAGACAGGGAATTATGAATTTGAATCCGATGTTCGAAAAACCGGAACTAAATAATTTTAAATTGCAATCAGATTCTCCCTGCATAGATTCGGGCAATCCCTCAGAAGAATACAAAGATGCTGACGGATCAGCAAATGATATCGGAGCGTATGGAGGACCGAACGGTACCTGGTAAACAAGAAAATAAGATTGAAAATTCATAAATATATAGAATTCAAATGATCATAAAAAAATTGGAGGAAAATAAATGAATAAGGTTAATAGAATATGCTTCTTTCTTTTAATATTCAGTCTCATATTCATTACACCTGCTTTTGCCCGGATATTCCAACGGCAGATATACACGGGACTTCGTGGAAGTGCTATTAAGCTTATCGGCGGAGAAGAAGATGACAGCACTGTGAGAATGATGGGTGAATTCAATTTTGGATATTATATCACCAGAAGGGTTGGTATTGAGCTAAGTGGCGGCTATGGATTTGTAACGGTTCGGGATAAAAGTGAACTGCTGGAGATCATGAGCCATATCATTGAAGATACTGATGCGCCATATAAAACTACTTTATTGCCTTTCTCTGTTAATTGCAAGTATAACCTCAGACAAGATAAAAACTGGATACCATATCTTATCGGTGGTCTTGGCGTTATGAAATGGGAATGTATAAACACCGATACGGATGTTGAGATCGATGCCGGAAATAACTTTATGGGTAATATCGGTGCTGGTATCGAATGGGAAATTTCCCGCACGGTAGGAATGGATTTCGGAATTCGTTACCAGAGAATATTTAACCAGACGTGCGACATGTCTGGTATGTCTGATTTAGTACCTGGCAGACCTGACATACAATCAGGAAACCTGGTTGCCGGTTTCGGCATCACTATCCGCTTCGGCGGTTGGCGTGATACCGACGGTGACGGCATTGAAGACAAGCTCGATAAATGCCCGTTTGAACCGGAAGATTTTGATGGTTTTGAAGATGAGGATGGTTGCCCTGAATTCGATAATGATGCTGATGGTCTCGATGACTCTGTAGAAACAAATACAGGCGAATTCATAAGTGCCGACAGCACCGGAACAGATCCGAATGCTGCCGATACCGATATGGATGGCGTTAATGATTATGATGAGGTTCATACTTATTTCACAAATCCTGTAACGGTAGATTCCGATGGTGATGGTCTGAGCGATGGTGATGAGATCAATAATTACAAAACCGATCCGAATAATGTCGATTCCGATAACGACGGCTTGAATGATTATGATGAAATTAATGTTCACAAGACAGACCCGACCAATCCTGATACCGATGGTGACGGAGTTCTGGATGGAGTGGACAAATGTCCTCTTGAAGCTGAAAACTATAATGGCTTTGAAGATGAGGATGGCTGCCCGGATACTAAACCGGAAATAATCTTCAAGAAAAAAGCACCGATCATTCTTGATGGTGTCAACTTCAAAGTCGGTAGTTCTGAACTTACAGATGAAGCCAAGTTGATTCTCGGCAAAGTTGTCAGAACACTTAATAATTATACTGATATGTATCTTGAGATCAGTGGACATACCGATAATACCGGGTCCAGGAAATTAAATATGAAACTCTCGCGAAAAAGAGCTGAATCTGTGCGTCGTTTTTTGATCAACCAGGGAGTTGAAGAATATCGTCTGAGAGCTATCGGTTTAGGTCCCGACCATCCTGTTACGACCAACAAAACAAAAGAAGGACGATTTAAGAACCGTCGTATTGAATTCTTTAGAACCAAGTAAAAAGTATCATAAAAATAAAACGGATTCGGTACATACCGAATCCGTTTTGTCATATAGGAGGATTTAGTGGAATATTTCATAAATAAATTAATTGAATGGGGATCTTCTTTTGGATTGAAACTGATCGCAGCTATTGCTATTTTGATCATTGGTCGCATAATTGCGAAAAGTATTCGTAAATTGATCGTAAAAGTAATGGATAAAAAGAGAGTAGATAAGACTATTTCATCTTTTATCTCATCTCTGAGTTTTAGTGTATTATGGGTGTTTGTAATTCTGGCGGCTCTTTCTCAGCTTGGTATTCAAACCACTTCTTTTATAGCAATAATTGGCGCAGCCGGTCTGACAATCGGTTTGGCTCTTCAAGGTTCGCTTTCCAACTTTGCTGCCGGATTTCTTATACTGATATTAAGACCTTTTAAAGTCGGTGATTATGTTAGTGCCGGTGGTATAAGCGGGACAGTAAACAGGATAAGCATCTTTACAATAGAATTTAAAACCCCCGATAATAAGAAAATAGTCGTTCCGAATTCCCAGATAATGAACGGTACGATCACAAATTATTCTGCAGAAAAAACACGAAGAATTAGCTTCACCTTTGGTGTAGGCTATGAAGACGATATCAGGAAAGTTTCCGGCATTTTAAATAAAATCGTTAATAAGCATAAAATGATACTGAAAGATCCAGCACCTTTAATAAGGGTTGGTGAACTGGCAGACAGCTCGGTAAATTTTATCGTGAAAGTCTGGGTGATAACAGAAGATTACTGGACAGTAAATTATGACATTATCGAAGAAGTTAAACTTACTTTTGATAAAGAAGGAATTAGTATCCCATTTCCTCAAATGGATGTTCATTTGATCAAATAATTCCTCGGGGCTCTGCCTTGGGGTTTCCTGGGTGAGGTAAAAAAAATGAGTTCTGCAAAATAGAGTGTTTTTGTCATCCTGACTTTTACCTGCCTTTGGCTGGTCAGTTGGTGGTTAATATGAGGATAAAGACACCTAACCGTTTCAACGGTTTCAGTATATTTTATAATACATCATTAATTGATCTTTTTAGAGTAAACTTAAGTATAAAAGTGAAATTCCTTGACCTGACAAATGACATCTTTGTTTTTTACAGTGGAGTTCTTGTAAAGATCAATCTGAGAAAGATCAGGAACATAAACAGCAGGTTTTGTGTCATAATTTATGAAAGAATTAATACTTAAACACAGAGACACAGTGGACATCAGCCTTCGTCCAGAATTTCGGGAGCAGGCAGTGCACACAGAGAGAGCGAAAAAAATTAACATCTTTATTCTTTGTGACTTTATGGTAATAGACAGGGAGGAATAATGGCAGGTTTCTTTTCAAATAAGTCAAAACAATTAGAAGCGGAGTTAGAATCTTTCTTAAACATGGTCAGTGATGCTTCTCTTATTTTCCTTGAAGGAGTAAAAGCATACGTCAATAAAAAAGAAGATCGCTTCGAGCAGTATTATAGAGATATAACCAAATTGGAAACCAAGGCAGACAATCTTCGTAGAAATATCAAGTTAAAACTTTATACATATATGCTCATCCCGGAATCCAGGGGTGATGTTCTGGGGCTTTTGGAAACGCTGGATGATGTTATCGATACAACTGAGAAAGTACTCGAGCAATTCTCGATCGAGAAACCGGCAATTCCCGAAGTGCTTAATGAAGATTTTATCGAGCTTGCCGAATTATCCAGCAAAACCATGGAACAACTGGTCAAGGGCGTTCGAGCCTTTTTTACCGAACTTAAAATGGTTAATGATTATGTGAATAAAGTACATTTCTATGAACATGAGGCGGATAAAGTAGAAGAAAGCTTGAAACGTAAAGCTTTCAAATTAAATGAGATAAAAACATTCAGCAAAAAAGTACATCTGAGATATTTCGCCGAAAAGATCGCTATGGTTTCCGATATAGCAGAATCCGTTGCAGAAAGATTAGCCGTCTATGCTATTAAAAGAAGAATATAAATAACGGATGTTTCCTATGATACGGATATTTTTCTTATTATCGAGCGGTCTGTTTCTTGGCTGGTCTCTCGGTGCGAACGATGCAGCAAATATTTTTGGAACTGCTGTGGGCACCAAGATGATCCGTTTCAAAACAGCAGCATTGATCTGTAGTATTTTTATTATTATCGGTGCTGTTGTAAGTGGTGCCGGTGCATCTCACACATTGGACAAACTGGGTACGATAAATAAAATTTCCGGCGCATTCATCGTTGCATTGGCAGCAGCAGTAACGGTTCTCTGGATGACTAAAGCCGGTTTACCCGTATCCACTTCTCAAGCAGTTGTAGGAGCGATCATCGGCTGGAATTTTTTTGCACATAATCCTTTCGGAACCGGTTCGTTGGAAAAGATCGTAGGTGCATGGATATTTTCACCTGTTCTTTCTGCCGTCTTTGCATTCATATTTTTTCATATTATAAAAAAAATATTAGATAACAGCAAAATCCATCTGATCAGGCTGGATTCCTATACAAGAATAGGATTGATTGTTGTGGGAGCATTTGGAGCGTACAGTCTGGGTGCAAACAACATCGGTAATGTGATGGGTGTTTTCATAAATTCATCACCTTTCAAAGATATTACGATCTCAGGGTTGTTCCATTTTTCATCTATCCAGCAGTTATTTCTACTTGGAGGTATAGCTATTGCAGTTGGTGTTTTCACCTATTCCAAAAAAGTGATGATGACGATCGGCAGCGGGATTTATAAACTTTCGCCGATTACAGCTTTCGTAGCGGTATTATCGAGTTCTATTGTCTTATTCCTTTTTGCTTCTCAATCTTTAAAAATGTTTCTGGAATCACACGGACTTCCCTCATTTCCGCTTGTTCCGGTTTCCAGTTCTCAATCTATTGTTGGAGCAGTAATTGGAATAAGTATGGCAAAGAATCCGCAAAATACGAATTTCAAGATATTAGGAAAGATCAGTATCGGTTGGCTGGCTACGCCGGTTGTCTCTGCTGTGATATCTTATATAGCACTATTTTTTATGCAGAATGTTTTTATGCAGGATGTTTATATAAAATAGATCGGTTCTTTTGATCTTTTCAAAGACTAATTTAATTACTTTAATATTCTCGAGTTTTTGTAGGAATTATTTTAAAAAAAGAAATAATGAGGATTTAATCATGCACAACTACATCACACCAATAGTTAAAATATTCCAGCAAAATGCCAATCCGGAAAATGCCAGACAAATGGCAAAATACATGAAGAACCTGTTCCCATTCCTTGGTATAAAAACACCCAAAAAAAGGGAACTTCTAAAACAGTTTTACAAAGAATATGGAAAACCGAAAATCACAGAATTAAAGCAGATCAGCCGGGAACTGTGGGAACTGCCGGAAAGAGAATTTCAATATTGTGCTGTGGGTATGCTACAATTGTATAAAAATAAAATTGATGCAAGTTTCATCGAATTATATGAGCAGTTTATCATCACCAAATCATGGTGGGATACAGTGGATGGAATTGCTGCGAACCTGGTGGGAAGTTTATTTGAAAAATATCCTGAAATGATAAAATCACACACCGAAAAATGGCAGACATCCGGTAATATGTGGCTGCAGAGAACAGCCCTGCTTTTCCAGCTTAATTACAAAGCAGATACCGATGTAGAATTAATGTTCGATCTTATCCGCTGTAATCTTGGTTCAAAAGAGTTTTTCATCAATAAAGCTATCGGCTGGATTTTGCGGCAATATTCTAAAACAGATGCTCGGGCTGTTATAGATTTCGTAGAAAAAACCGACTTGGCACCGCTCAGCAAACGTGAAGCATTGAAATGGTTGAATAATCATTCTAATACATAAAAAGTTCTCTCTGTAAAACTGTCTGTGCAAATAATTCTTTGAAAATCATGATCATCCTACGCATCTTTTTCATTTCAGCAGCAAACATTTCTTCACTGTTTTTATTTTTCCCGTTTCTTTAGAATGGTTAACCAGCATAAACCGGCTTGAGCTTATTCCAACACAAGGAACTCAGACTGATTTCTGTCATAGAAAACAGGCATACCTGTTTCTTATCATGATAACAGAAATACAAATCATCAGAGGTTCCACAGGGACATCGGTTCTTATTAGGTTTCTTTATTTTTTATACAAAAAACATTTTTTAGGTTGTAATCCTGCAATTATATACAAATTTAGATCACGATCGCAAATTTTCATATTTTATTATTCTTACTGTGATAAGATCGAATTCTCTACACCATTCCTTTTACCAGATTCACGACGTAAATAATCCAATCAGCAGATACGAAAAAACCATTCTTAATGAACGACCAGCCATAATTAAAACCACCGATCACAAAAGTTATTAGAAATCCATAACAAACGATATTAGCAAAGACTAGAAAGAAACAGGAGAAAACTTTTCCGGTTTTGGAAATGTCGCTTTGATGAAAGCCAAATTCTTGAAGAGTAGAAAATATATGATATGAAGTTAGAAAACCCAGCAGGGTAAAGAAATATTTATAGAATTCTAGATTAATGATCAGATAGAGCGGTAGCAGTAATAAGGTAAATGTTGGCAGAAAATATGGTGCAAGTGTAATTATGAAATTACTGCTTTGCAGCATGATGTGCCCACCATCGTTTTCTGTTGCGTGAAATCTGGATGGTTTCTTGAAAAAAAGTAATCCAACTAAGAGATGAGTAAGTTCATGCTCAAAGGTTGAGAAGAAATGATTACGTTTAAACCACCCAAACCAAAGAGGTAGAAATACTCCAAATCCGATTAGAAAAAATTTTAATGATTGTTGTGTTATACTGATTTCTTTGACTACATTGAAAAGTGTAAGAGTATATCCAAAAGTTAAAAAGACAGAAAGAACAATAATAATTATTTTAATGATTTTCATTTAATCTCCTATGAATGACGTCAACAACAAATATCGCTCACTCATTCTTATTTAATTTTACTATTTATTTTATCCTATTAAATGTCCAAAGCTTATTTTAAAAGCAACATTCGTTTTGTTTCGGAAAAATCTTTTCCGACTTTCAATCTATAGAAATAAATTCCACTGGAAACCGGTTGGTTATTTTCATCCGTTCCGTTCCAAGTAATTGAAGATTGATTATTGAAAATTGAATATTGCCGGATTTTCTGCCCTTTCAGATTATAAATTTCGATTTTCTTTTGTTTGTCTTGTTTGTTTTGCCTGCCACGCCGAAGCATTGCGAAGGCGGGTTCGTTGCTAAATTGAAAAGAAATCGTCGTGGTTGGACTGCGTCCGGCTCCGGCAACTGCCGGATTGAACGGATTGGGGTAATTGGAAAGTTGAATATCCACAAGTAATAATTCCTGATCATTGATTCCAGTTCCCGGATATTCAAACTGGTAATTATCCACACCTGTGTTTCCATCAATATCGGAAGCAGATACTCTTACATTATATTCTCCGTTTTCCGGAGGAGTGAATGTTCCTTCCCAACCGGTTCCGCTGCCTGTCATTTCCACAAAAAGTACAGATTCATCAGGACATTCGATTCTTAATAAAGGAGCAGAATTGCGTTTCCTGTAATAAGCAGATTTGGGAGTATTCAAACCGTAATCACCCTGTTCATAAACCGTGTGAACATTTTCATAACCATCGACAATACATTTAGGATATCTGACATTCCCGGAATCGAATACTTCTTCCTGAATTAAAGTCAGTTCGTCATCAGTCAAGGAAGCTCCGCCGGCATCGAGATTTCCATCGATCTTTGTATATTGAGCCACACCTGAATTTTGACCGGCTTTCGTCCATGTAATATGAAGGTTATCTTGTTCATCGACATCGATTCGAGGACACCAAACCGTAGTGTTGTTTTGTGTTAAATGGCTTTCAGCAATGGCAACTGATCCGTCCGGTCGTAATTTCATATAAGCAAGAAGATTGAAATAGGAATAACGCTGCCAGACGATATGAACATTACCGTTGCTGTCACAACAGATATCCGGTTTATTCATTTGATCATCTGCATTATAACAAACAGAAATGGGATCTGACCAACTGCCTCCTTCGTCATCGGAATAAGCATAAGTTATATCGTGCATTCCATTCGACCAGACAATATAAATCCTGTTATTACTATCGATAGCCGGACGAATTCCGAAAGCCCAGGCATCGATACCGGTGATGATCGGCTCATTTGTGATGAGAACATTTCCATCCGCATCGATTTTGGAAAAGTAAATAGTGCCCCACCTTTCGCTGTTCCAGGTGCTGAAAGTATAAGTGATATTATTGTTATCGACTGCTCCTTCGACTTCGATCGTCGGTTGTCCGAGATAAATATTCTCATCAGGATTATTGATGATCAGCGGATTTCCGCCGGGTCCGTTCCAATTTAGGTTTGTCTCCGCAATCTCTCCGTTGTTTTCCAATTTGAACATATCGAAATTATAGTTCGTGTTATTTTGCTCTGTCAGTTGAACTGC